>NZ_VCIW01000040.1 GCF_005765165.1 Paenibacillus antri
CCGTAGATGTCCGACAGCTTGCCGAAGATCGGCGTGGCGATGACGGTCGCGATCATGTAAGCGGAGAACACCCAGACGTAATACTCGTACCCGCCCAGCTCCGTCATGATCGTCGGCATCGCCGTGGAGACGATCGTCTGATCCAACGCGCCGACGAAGAGGCCGAGCAGCAGCCCCGCGACGACCCAATTGAGTTTCGTTTGTTTGCGGTCCATAACCCACCCCAAGAGAATAATTTTCCAAAAGCACTCTAATAATCTACCCTAATTTTTCTCATAATGCAAACATTTATTCGTATTTATGGGACGATATTGGAAATATTTTCAGGTTATGGAGCGGACTAGCACTTTAAGTTCCGTGTTAATACGGGTCAATCGTCTACTCGGATTCCGTTTCGCTTGAATAAGATTTATAGTACGGAATCCAACGAATGTCCATGTTCCATCTTCCTCAACTTTGGGAACAAGAAAGGAGAAATCATGAAAATCGCCATAGTCGCGCCGGAGACCCGTCCCGTGCCTCCGGTGCAAGGGGGAGCGGTACAAATTTATATCGATGAAATCGTCCGCCGTCTGGCTGGCCGGCATCGGATTACTCTTTTCAGTCCCAGAGCCGGATCCGGAGCCTCCTCCTACAGTCGGAAGATCCGCGTCGTTCGGGTAAAAAAGAAAAACTATATTAAACGAGTACGGAAGATCATTAAGAAGAGCTACTACCCGATCATCCATACGTTTAACCGCCCTCATTTCGTCAAGAAACTCCACAAGGTTTCTCCGAAATCGAAGTACGTATTAAATCTTCACAATGAGCTCGGCGAGAAAAAAGGACCGGGATGGCGCAAAGGAATTCGAAAAACCGATTTCTTCATCGCGAACAGCCATTACACCCGCAGGGACGCCATTCGTCGGTTTCGCCGCGTCAAACCGAGCAAAATCATTACCGTTCACCTTGGGATCGATCCCGGTAAATTCATTATGAAGTGGAATCATCCCGAGCGAGTCGCCAGGCTGAAGCGAAAATGGAATACGCAAGGGAAGAAGGTCGTGTTGTTCGTCGGGAAAATCGATAAGAAGAAAGGCATCGACACGTTGATCGAGGCTTGCCGCATCCTGAAGAAAAAGCACAAAAATCTGGCGGTCGTCGTCGTCGGCGGTTCGGATCACGGAAGGACAAGGAAAGACCCCTATTTCAAGCGTATCGAAAAAAGAGCGAAACGTACGTTGGGGAAACGCGGCGTCCGCTTTACGGGCTTCGTTCGACCGGGCAAGGTCGCGGAATTTTACGCGATCGCCGACGTGTTCGTCTGTCCCTCCCGATGGAAGGAACCGTTCGGCCGCGTCAATCTGGAAGCGATGGCTTCCGGCGTCCCGGTC
Source organism: Paenibacillus antri (assembly GCF_005765165.1). Taxonomy (NCBI): domain Bacteria; kingdom Bacillati; phylum Bacillota; class Bacilli; order Caryophanales; family Paenibacillaceae; genus Paenibacillus; species Paenibacillus antri. Next base: position 1,374 of record NZ_VCIW01000040.1, read on the forward strand.
GTCGCGACGAGACGCGGAGGCGTGCCCGAGGTCGTAAAACACAGGGTAACGGGCTATCTCGTGTCGCAACCCGGAAATGCGAAGCGAATGGCGAGGTATATCGACAAATTATTGAAGAATCGAAAGCTCGCGAGAAAGATGGGAACCGCGGGCTACAGACGGGCGGTCGCCGCCTTTTCGTGGCGCAGCGTCACGCGAAAAATCAACCGCGTATACCGGAAGGTGAGAACATGAGCCCTCGTAGAAGCGTCGTCGCCCACGTTAAGAACACCTACTTGAATCCGACGGAAACGTTCATCTACGAACGAATTAAGCATATCAAGCGATTCAAGGGTTATATTTTGGCGGATAAAGTGAAGTATCGGGCTCGGTTTCCTTTTCCCCGCATCTATAATTTAAGAAAGGTCGGGAACGTCCCCCGATTTCTGAAACGGAAAAAAACGGCCGTCATCCACGCTTATTTCGGCAGCACGGCGGTACGCATCCTTCCCTACAAATTAAAGACGAATATCCCCATGATCACCTCGTTTCACGGGAAAGACGTCTCTAAAAAATTAAGGGAGAAGAAATACAGACGAAAGCTGCGTTCCGTGTTTCGGCACAGCGCGCTGGTTCTGACCGTTTCGCATCATATGAAGAGGAAACTCGTTCGGCTTCATTGTCCTCCGGGCAAAATTCGGGTCGTCAAGACGGGGATCGACCTCGGGAAATTCCCCTTTCGCCGGCCTAAACCGCCGGGGAAGGGGGCCAAGGCAACGTTTCTCTCCATCGGCCGGTTGGTCCCCAAGAAGGGTATGGATATTTTGGTCAAAGCGTTCGCTCTCGTCCATCGGAAGTACCCGAACACCCGGTTGATCATCGTAGGCAAAGGCTCCGAAGCGTCCAGGCTGAAGAAGCTCGTCCGCCGCCGCGGTCTGAAATCGTCCGTCCGGTTCGAAGGCATGCTCTCGCATCGCGGCGTTCGAAGGATGCTGCGGAAGGCGCATATTTTCGTGCTGGCCAGCAGAACGGCGAAAGACGGCGACCAGGAAGGACTCCCCAATACTCTGGTGGAAGCGATGGCGTCGGGGCTCCCCGTCGTGACGACGAATCATTCCGCGATCCCGGAGCTGGTCCGGCATAACAAAACCGGATACGTCGCCAGACAAGGCGATACGAAAGACCTTGCCAGAAAGATGAAGAAGATGCTGAGGACGAAAAAGAAATGGAGAGCGATGGCGTCCAAAGCCCGCTCGGTCGTGGTCCGGGAGCATAACATCAGAGCGCAAGTTCGCAAGGTGGAGCGATTATACCGGCGAGTCGCCCGATCGGGTTGATTCGGCGTCGGACGCTTCCGGGGACCCTAGGTCCTCGGAAGCTTATCCGGCGCCCGCCGTTTCGGTTATTCCCCGGACAAGCCGCTGTTGTCTTTCAGAATGACGTCGTGCGCGCCGCCCTCGACGAGGCTCGTCGCCGATACGAGGGTGATGCGGGCGTTCTTCTGCAGCTCGGAAATGGTGAGCGACCCGCAGTTGCACATCGTCGACTTGATCTTGGCGGTCGTCTTGTCCATGTTTTCCTGCAGGGGACCCGCATAAGGCACGTAAGAGTCGACGCCCTCCTCGAACATGAGCCCGCTCTTGCCGCCCGTGTCGTACCGCTGCCAGTTGCGCGCGCGATTCGACCCTTCGCCCCAGAACTCCTTCACGAAGTTGTTGCCGATCTTCAGCTTGCGCGTCGGGCTCTCGTCGAATCGGGCGAAATACCGGCCCATCATGACGAAGTCCGCGCCCATCGCGAGCGCCAGCGTAATATGATAATCGTGCACGATGCCGCCGTCGGAGCAGATCGGCACGTACACGCCCGTCCGGCGGAAGTATTCGTCCCGCGCCTCCGCCACCTCGATGACGGCCGACGCTTGTCCGCGCCCGATCCCTTTCTGCTCGCGCGTGATGCAGATCGAGCCGCCGCCGATGCCGACCTTCACGAAGTCCGCGCCCGCTTCGACCAGGTACAGGAAGCCTTCCCGGTCGACGACGTTGCCCGCGCCGATCTTTACGTCGAAGTTCGCCTTCACGTATTCGATCGTCTCCCGCTGCCACTCGCTGTACCCGTCCGACGAATCGATGACGAGCACGTCCGCGCCCGCTTCGACGAGCGCCGGCACGCGGTCCATGTAATCCTTGCTGTTGATGCCCGCGCCGACGACGTAGCTCTTGTTCGCGTCGAGCAATTCGTACGGGTGCTCCTTGTGCGCGTCGTAATCCTTCCGGAAGACAAGCGTGTCGAGGTGCTGACGCTCGTCCACGATCGGGAGCACGTTCAGCTTATGATCCCAAATCAGGTCGTTGGCCTCGGAGAGCGTGATGCCGGAGCGGCCGACGATCAACGATTCGAAAGGGGTCATGAACGAGCGGATCGGCTTGTCCGTCGCGTCCCGGCTGATGCGGTAGTCCCGGCTCGTCACGAGACCGAGCAGCTTGCCGTTCGGGGTGCCGTCGTGGGTGATGGCGAAGTGCGAGTGCCCGTTGCGCGCTTTCAGATCGAGCACGTCCTGCAGCGTGTCGTCGGGGGTCAGGTTCGAGCGGCTGACGACGAAGCCGGCTTTGTGGTTTTTCACCTTGCGGACCATCCCCGCCTGCTCTTCGATCGGCTGCGAGCCGAAGATGAACGAGATGCCGCCGGCGCGCGCGAGCGCGACGCCCATCCGGTCGTCGGAGACCGACTGCATGACCGCGGAGGCGAACGGAATGTTAAGCGAGTATGCCGGCTGCTCGCCCTTCGCGAACTTGACGAGCGGCGTCTTCAAGCTGACGTTCGCGGGCGTGCACGCCTTCGTGGTTAAGTTCGGAATCAGTAAAAACTCGCTGAACGTGCGCGACGGTTCGGTGTAATACGTAGCCATTCTGAGTTCATCCCTGCTTTCTTTGATTTTCACGTAAATTTTTCTGATTCTATCACTCGCCGGAGCGCGGGTCAATGCTTTTTTCCTTGTTGATTTTTCCGATTTTTTGATGTTTTTTACGAAAACGGTTTCCTTCTGCTTAACTTTGTGCAAATCCACCTTAGTTTCATGCATGCCGGCGGTTCCGGTCTGTCTTTATAATGAAGCTGAATTCGAAACGCGGGAGGCGGAACGCGCATGACGATCAACCCACCGGTCTTGTTGACCGACGAACAGATGAGAAGGTTTGTGACGGACGGATATTTGTTGTTGAAGACGGATTTCCCGAAGTCGTTCCACGACGCCCTGACGGCGCAGCTCGACAAAGTGTACGAGGAAGAGGGCAACCCGGGGAACAACCTGCTGCCTCGCATCCGCGAGCTGCGGAAGGTGTTCGACCATCCGGCCGTCACCGGGGCGCTGACGAGCGTGCTCGGCCCGAATTATATGCTGCACGCTCATCGCCACGGCCACTTCAACGCGACCCCGAAGCCGGGCGGCTGGCACAAGGACAGCTACTGGGGATACAAGAAGCAGCGTAACCACCATCCGTGGTGGGCGATGATCATGTACTTCCCGCAGGATACGCCCGTCGAGCTCGGACCGACCGGCCTCCTGCCGGGCACCCAAAATTACGAAACGCGCGTCTTCGAGACGGAGGATCCGGCGGGCGAGGCGCTGGCGGCCGGCGAAGCGGGCACGTTCCTGCTCATTCACTACGACATCTGGCATCGCTCCACGGCGAACGTGCTCGGGAAGCCGCGCTACATGCTGAAGTTCGAGTTCATGCGCACGAGCGCGCCGACGGCGCCGTCGTGGGACAATCGCGACGCCGCGTGGTCGGCGCCCGCGACCGTCGACGCCCTGCCGGCCAGGCACGATCTCCTCTGGGAGGAGACGTGGCGCTGGCTGCGCGGCGAGGTCGGCGCGATCGCCGGATCGCTGCCGGCGGACGACGCGGCGGTCGCCGACGCGGCCGCGCGCCTCGCGGGCGACGACGAGCCGGACGCGCTGAACGCCGCGTACGAGCTCGCCGCCCGCGGCGACCGCGGCATCGCGGCGCTCGCCGGCGCGCTGCTCGCCGGCGGCGCGGCCGGCCGGGCCGCGTCGTACGGCCTCGCCGTCGCGGGGGCGGCGGCGGTGCCGGCGCTTCGCGAGGCGCTCGCGAGCGCCGACGAGAAGGCCGCCGCCCGCGGCGCCTTCGCGCTCGGCGAGCTTCGCGGCCTCGCCGCCGGCGCCGTGCCCGCGCTCGTCGACGCGCTCGGGCGCGCCGAGCCGCGCGTTAGGCGCGCGGCCGTCGAGGCGCTCGGCCTGATCGGCCCGGCCGCCGGCGCGCACGTCGGCGACGCCGTCGCGGCGCTCGCCCGCGCCCTCGCCGACGACGACGCGCAGACGCGCTTCACGGCCGGCCTCTCGCTCGCGCGCCTCGGCTCCGCCGCGGCCGCGGCCGTGCCGGCGCTCGTCCTCGCGCTCGACGACGAGAACCGCTACGTCCGCGCCCACGCCGCCGAAGCGCTGCGCTACATCGGCACGCCCGAAGCGAACGAAGCGCTGCTGCACGAGCTGACGTACGCGCGGTGGTGCTCCACCACGACGAAGGAGAGCACGTTCTACCCGTAAGCGATACAAGAAGAGGCTGCCCGCGCGCGGGCAGCCTCTTGCTTATGTCATCCACTCTCGATATTGCGATGGCGTAAATCCCGTCGTCTCCTTGAACAGACGGGAGAAATACGAGATTTCCATCCCGAACCGGTCCGCCACCTCCGACACGTTCAGCTCCGTCGTCGCGAACAGCCGCTTCGCCCGCTCGACGCGCTGGCGGTTGATGTACTGGATCGGCGAAAACCCCGTCGTCCGCTTGAACGACCGAATGAAATAATTCGGATGGTAATGCGCCAGCGCGGCCAGCTCCTCCACCGACAACGGCTCGGTCAGATGCTCGTCGATGAAGCGCAGCACGAGGTCCATCTTCGCCATCGCGCCGGACCTCGCCGTCCGCACCTTCGTCCCGCCGCCGAGCTCCAGATATGCCGCCAGAATGGAGAGCAGCTCCGAACGGACCCGCATCGCGGCGGACAGCTCGGTTCGCCCGCGCCAATACGCCAGCCGCTCGAACGACGCCGCGAGCCGCGGGCGCTCCGCCTCGGGCACGTCGACGAAGTCGGGAACGTCCAGCACGCGGGGAAGCGGCTCGTCCCCGACGTATGCCGTGAAGTGGCACCAATGCTTGCCGAACGGCTCGCCCTCCGCGGCTCCGTACGATTGCCGCACCCCCTGCGGCATCCAGAACAGCTGCCCCGGCGCCGGCTCGTATTCCGCGTCCCCGATCTTTAAGTACCCCGTCCCTTCGAGAATGAAATACAGCTTATTGAAGTCGGGCGTATAATCGGTATCGCGCCAGGACGGCGACACCTTCGTGTAAGCGGCTACGGACACGTCCACGCGCATATTGGCGATCGCTTCGTGCCAGAACGCCGGCCTCGCGGCGTTTACTCCTCGTCCCACTTTTTCGAATACCCCTTATTCGTGGCCCATATGGTCATCCATGTGATCGCCGCCAGAATCACGAAGCCGGCGAACCATACGCCGCCGGGCACCTCGCTGAACATGCCGAACCGCCTCCTCCGTCTCTTCTCAGACCTGCCTCCTCCCATTATACCACCGTCGCGCGAACCGAGAATAAAAAAAGACCGGTGTCGAAAGCTCGACGCCGGCACGGTGTATCTCACATATTCTGTAGGCGGTTTAACGAAAAACGCCGGTACGAGTATTGAAAGCTTTCATTCCAGTTCCGTCGGTTCGATCCCTCTGCGCTTCAACTCGTCGATGATCATTCGCAGAAACGCTTCCTCAAGCTCCAGCTTCTTCGCCATCAGATACAAGTCTATCAGATGTTCGTCGCTTAGCTGTCTCGTAAGGCATAACTCCTCGGCAGCGTACGGCGTTCCCCTCGCCTGTCCCCATTATAAAACGTCCCCCTGGCGAAGGGAATGGGAAATCTTACTCCATCTCCATCCCGGTCCGGCGCAGCTTGACCCGGTAATTCACCTTGATGTCCGCCTCCGCGAAATAATCGGCGTCGCGAACCTCCCTCCAGATGCGAGGGTGGTACGCTCTTAATTTGCTTCCGACGCCGAGAATGTCCGCGTCGTACTCGTTCTGAAGCGTATCCATCAGTTTCCGGGCTTCTTCTTCCAAGTATCGTTCGGCTCCTCGCTCCAGCTCCGCGATCTGGGACGGACCCGAGAAGTCGGTATCGAACGACTTCGCGATCAGATCGCCCTCGACGTACACCGTGAACTTCGCCTGCACGCGCCCGTTCTCGAGGCGGTACGTTTCGTCCACCCTCGTCGTGTCCGTCGTGAACGACAGCAGTTCGTCCTCGTTCCCCTTGTGCGGGAACACGATCGGTCCGCCGTTCTGACGCTCGGCGATGCGCATGAAGCTCCACGTCTGTTGGTCGTCCAACGTCCCGAGCATCTTGTCCTCTTTAAACACCGCGATACCCGCCCATCGCACCCCGGTCGGTCCGACTTCCATATAGTTCAGGAAAGGATGTTCGGAGTTCGACGATAAATTGATGTAGAACTTCCCTAGATTGACGTCGGGGATTCGTCCGGTTTCCGCGCCGTTCTCGATCAGCGACATCAGGAACACCGTAGGGATTTGCTCCAGCTCCGGCTTCGTCTGCAGCAGCTCCACCGCCTTCCCCTTCACGACGATCGGCCAGAGCAGCCGCCGGATTTGGGGATCGCGTCGGAACGCGTCCATCACTTCGTCCAGCCCGTTCTTCGCCATCTCCTCCCCGATCGCGATGACGCGGGTATGTCCGTAGAACAGCTGCTGGTTCACTCGGCGCTGGAGGTTGTTGAACGCTTCGATCATCGTTCGGCCGGAGGCGCGCATCACCCGGACCGGGTCGCCGGAGCCGCCCCCGCCGCCGGACGATCCGGCGATCTTGATCGGAATCGGAATTTGCACGGAGATGGAGAGCAGCTTCGGATCCGTCTCGTCCCGGTCGACTCCGATCGCGACGACGGACGTCCGCTCTTCGATCTCCCGCTGGTCCCAGCATCCCGCGAGCGCGAGCGCGAAGGAGATCAGCAACAGAAGGCGCAGCCATCGCGCCGCCCCGCTCATGGTCCTCCCCCTCCCTTGATCCCCTTGCCGCGAACGATCGCGACCGCGAGGAGCAGCAGCGGGATGAGCAGCGCGGCGACGCCGCCGAGCATGCCCGAGTAATGCTGATATTGGAATAGCGCATGAATGTTTTGCGGCAGCAGCGACAGCCAATAGAACACGGGCAGCAAGATCGTCGCGATGATGCGATACGGCTTCTTCCCTTTAAGCCCCAACATCTTATGAATCAATAGCGTCGTGGCGCAATACATCGTTGCCGTCGTCGTGAATACGGCCGCGACCCACACGCCGAGGAACGCCGATTCCATCCGCTCCAAGATCAACCCGGGCACCTCCGTCACCTTCACCAGCTCGAGCGTCGGCCAGGCGAGCAGCTGCAGTTCGTCCACCCCGAAGACGGCGATGCCGGAGAAGACGATCAGCGCGTAAATCCCTCCGGGGATCGCGATGCCCGCCAGGTTGGCGCGGAGCAGCTTATCGCTCTGCTGCACGTACTCCGAAAACACCGTCATCACCTCGAACCCCAAGAAGGCGAACGACGAGACGATGATGCCCCTGAGGAACGCCGTCAGATCCACCCCTTCGTGCAACGGAAACAAGTGATACAGTTGCGCACTCTGGAACGAGGAGATGGCGATCAGCAGCACAGGGACGACGATGATCGGAAGCAGCATCTCGTTGACGCGTGCCAAGACTTCGATGCCGTAAAGCGTGAGGATATACGCCGTCAGCAGCATCGTGGAAATGACGACCTCGAGCGGCGTCTGGGTCAGCACGGTTGTAATGACCACTTCTCCGAACATGCGCGCGACGATAAGCGTGCTGAATCCCCATGACACGACATACAGCAGGAGAAGGGGGACGCTAACGAGCCTTCCGAACGTCTTCCCCTTCCCAAGCCCCAAGATTTCCGCGCCGTAGGCGACGATGCCGCGATACGGAAACCGTCTGGAGAGAATCGTGATGACCGCGACCGCGATCATTGCGACCAGCGCGCCAAGGATGACCGAAAACCATCCCGATTGCTTCGCGTATTCGGCCGCGCCGCGCGGGAGCGTCAGCACGCCGACGCCGATAATGGTGCTGGCGACGATGGAGGCCGATTGCCTGGCGCTAATGACGGCTTCGGGCCGGTCCGCAGGCTTCCGGTTCATGAGTCGTCCCCCTTCGAATGCTCTCCCATGCGCGTGGCGTCGCCCGGAACGAAAAAGGTCGGCCGCTCCTTCATGCGGTACAGCGGCGCCCGATAGAAGGAATCCTTGACGTCCTTCCTCCGGAAAGGAGTCAAGGTCGCCATGTACGGAACGCCGAACGACTTGAGCGAACACAGATGAATGACGATCAGGATGAGGAACAGCATGATGCCGTACAACCCGAACATCGCGGCCGCGGCCATCATCGGAAATCGAAGCATCCGCAGCGCGATCGCGGCGCTATAGCTCGGCGACGCGAACGAACCGATCGTCGTGAGCGCTACGACGATGACCATGATCGGACTGACGATGCCGGCTTCGACGGCCGCTTGCCCGACGACGAGCGCGCCGACGATGCCGATCGTTGGACCGATCGGCCCCGGCAGTCGCACGCTCGCCTCCCGCAAAATTTCCATCGTGATTTCCATGAGGAACGCCTCGACGATCGACGGGAACGGCACCGTGGATCGTCCCGCCGCCATCGCGATGACGAGCCGGGACGGGATCATCTCCGGATGGAACGAGCTGAACGCGATGTACAGGGACGGAAGCAGCACCGCCATCCCCATGGAAATGATGCGGATGAGTCGAATGAGCGTCGCGATCAGGTACCGCTCGTAATAATCCTCCGGACTGTGGTAGAACTGGTTGAACACCGCAGGCGCGATCAGCACGAAGGGCGACCCGTCGCACAGAATGGCGACCTTCCCTTCCAACAGATTCGATACGACCTTATCGGGACGCTCCGTATTTTGGATGAGCGGGAACGGCGTCCAATGCGTATCCTCGATGAATTGTTCGATGTACCCGCTGTCGAGGACCGCGTCGATGTCGATTTTTTCGATCCGGCGGACGATTTCGTCCACGATATGAGGATCCGCCACGCCCTCGATATACGTAACGGCGACGCTCGTATTCCCGCGCTGGCCGACTTTAAGGCCCTTGATCCGCAAGTTCGGGTCCTTCAACTTTAAGCGGATCTGCGCCGTATTCATCCGGATCGTCTCCGCGAAGCCGTTCCGAGGTCCTCGAACGACCGCCTCCGACCGCGGCTCCTCGATGCCCCGCTTCTCGAATCCTTTCGTATTCAGCAGCAATGCCGACGCGACGCCTTCCACGAACAAGGCGGCGTCTCCCGACAATATTGCGTGCAGCGTTTTGCCGAGCCGTTCGACGACGGCGACTTCGTTGACCGGAAGCCCTGCGGCCTGCAGCCAAGCGACGGGATCGCCCGCCTCGGTCGATTCCGCTCGCATCACCGGTTCTAAGACATATCGGTCGATCGTCGTGGCGTCGGCCATGCCGTCGACGAATACGAGCGCCGCCGTTCGCGACAGCGCGCCGATGCGGAACCGCCGCACCATGACGTCGGCGCTGTCTCCGAGCGTCTCCTTGATGAGGTTCAGGTTCGCGTCCAGCTCGGCCGACAACGCCACTTCGGCCATCGCTTGCAGCGACTCGGAGCTGCGACGGTCGATCTCCCGCAGCATCTTCTCGTTTTTCGAGGCGGCGTTTTTTCTTCCCGGCTTTCGAAACATAGGGCTCCCACCTTCTCTTCGATACCATAAAAATCCCCTCGGGTTCGAAAAACTATGCACGTCCTGCATGAAATGGCATTTTCGAGAAAATAGTAAGACAAGCCGTATTTCCGACTCGCTAACGTTGAGAAAGGATTCGATCCCTATGTCCCGTCGGAACTCTCCGTCTCCGAACCGCACGCTGGAAGATTATGCGAGCGAGAAGCTGCCAACGACCTTGGACGAGACGATCCGAATCGTGCAGAACCTGCTTAACGAAACGGACGACTTTATCGTTCGTCGGTTTCAAGTGTTCGGGCGGACGCCCGCCGCTTTGTTTTACTTTTCGGATTTGTCCAATCAAGAGAACATCAACCAAGACATCTTGAAGCCGCTCATGCAGGGACCTCTGCATCTGGTTGACGCCGATATCGATTCGAAGCGGCTGAAGGCGGTCATCGCCGAAGAAGCGCTGATTCACGGCGAGTGCGTGCTGTCCGCGGACGTGTATTTCGTCTTGGACGCCGTCCTTCAAGGACGGGCAGTCGTCGCCGTGGACGGGGTGGACGAAGCGTTCGTCATCGGCTCGCCGAACGTCCCGAAGCGCTCGATCGTCCAACCGCCTACGGAGCAGACGATCCAAGGTCCGAGAGAGGGGTTCATCGAGCCGCTTATTTTCAATCTCGGCCTGCTCCGCTACCGGCTGCCGACGCCGGACTTGCGTATCAAGATCATTCGCGTCGGCCGCATTACCAAGTCGAAGGTCGCGGTCTGCTATCTGGAAGGCATCGTCAACCCCGATCTCGTGAAAGAGGTGACGAGGCGGCTGCAAAACATCGATATCGACGGCATTCTCGACTCCGGCTTCTTGGAGCAGCTGATCGAGGACAACCATTGGTCGCCGTTCCCGCAAATCCAAAACACCGAGAAGCCCGACCGCGCCGTCGGACAGATGATCGAAGGCCGCGTCGTCGTCCTTGTGGACGGATCTCCGTTCGCCTTGATCTGCCCGACCGTGTTCGTGCAGTTTTACCAATCGTCGGAGGACTACTCCTCCCGCTTCCTGCAAGGCTCGTTCTCCCGTTTGGCGCGCGTCATCGCGCTGTTGTTCTCGCTGATTACGCCGTCGCTGTATGTCGCGATCATCTCGTTCAACCCCGAGCTCATCCCGACGGAGTTCGCGATCGCGGTCGCCGGCGGGCGAGCCGGCGTGCCGTTCCCGTCCGTCGTCGAGGTGCTGATCATGGAAATCTCGATGGAGGTGCTCCGGGAAGCGACGATTCGGCTGCCGCAGCAGGTCGGCGGCGCGCTCTCGATCGTCGGCGTCCTTGTCATCGGCCAAGCGGCCGTGTCCGCGGGCTTCGCAAGCCCGATCACGGTCGTCGTCATCGCGCTAACGACGATCGGCTCGTTCGCGACGCCGGCGTACAACGCCGCGTTCGCGCTGCGGATGCTGCGCTTCCCGTTGATTTTCTTATCCGGTATGTTCGGCCTGTACGGCATCGTCGTCGGCCTCATCCTGATCGGCAACCACGCGCTGTCCTTGAAGTCGTTCGGCGTTCCGTATTTAACGCCCGCCGTGCCCGGCAATATGAGCGGCCTGAAGGACTTGCTCATCCGCGGTCCGTTGTGGTGGATGAAGAAGCGTCCTTCCTTGCTTCAGACGAAGGACGATAGCCGCGTAGGTCAACGGACCGTCGACAACCAAGGGGCGGCGACCCGTAACGTAATGGACCCGAAAGCTATCGATGAACAGAAGGAGGCGAAGAGCGATGAAACCGGAGAAAGTGATCACGGTCGTTCAAGCGACCTCGATTCTCGTTAGCACGATCGTCGGCGTCGGGGTGCTGCCCTTGCCGTTGTTCGCCGTCACGGCGGCGGAATCGGGCGCCCCCTTCGCGACGGTGGTCGCCATGAGCATCGCGAGCGTCGGTCTCGTCATCGTTACCATGCTCGGCATGCGATTCCCGAAGCTCACGTTTCCCGAGCTGAGCGAACGCATTATCGGCAAGTGGCTGGCCGCTCCCATGACGCTGCTGATTATCGCGTTCTTCGCCGTGCTGACCGCTCTCGCCGCCCGCGAGTTCGGCACCGTCGTCGTCACGTCGGTCTTGAAGAACACCCCGATCGAGGTGACCGTATTCGTTATGCTGCTGCTCGCCGCATTGTCCGCGCGGGCCGATGTTCGCTCCTTTTCCTATATGCACATGTTCTATCTGCCCGTCGTCTTGGTCCCGGCCCTCATCATCGCCGGCTTGTCGCTGAAGAACTCCAACCTGCTGTACCTGATGCCGATCTTCGGCAATCGCAGACCGGATTTCTTCGGAGGCGTATTCACGATCGCCGCGCTGTTCCAAGGCTACTTCATCATGACGACCGTGATCCCGTTCATGCGCCGGCCGAAGAAAGCGATGATCGCCAGCGTCTTCGGCATGGGCATCGCAGGCGGATTGTACTTGCTCTTGGTCGTGGCCGTCGTCGCCGTCTTCGGACCGATGGAAACGAAGAACCTGCTGTGGCCGACGCTGGAGCTCGCCAAGACGACGGCGCTGCCGGCCAACGTGCTCGAGCGGCTCGACGCCGCGTTCTTGTCGGTATGGGTCACGGCGGTATTTACGACGCTGCTGTCGAGTTACTTCTTGACGGTTCGGAACATGAACGAGCTGTTGCGGTTGAAAGACCATAAGCCATTCACGTTCTTTATGCTCCCGTTCGTGTTTCTGATCGCCATGCTTCCGGAAAACGTGCTGAACCTGTACCAGGTGATCGAGATCGTCGGCCGCATCGGTCTTATCCTTACGCTGCTGTACCCCGGCGCGCTGTTGCTGATCGCGGCGCTGCGGGGGCTTCGGGGGGAAGCCGCATGAGAACTCTCGTTACCGCGATTCTCTCCGTCTCCGCGCTGCTGCTCCTTACCGGTTGTTGGGATCGACTCGAGATCGAGGAACGCGCCGTCGTGCTCTCGATCGCCATCGATGCCGCCGATCCCGAAGTGGTGGAGAAGGAATCGATGGTCAATAGTAAAAATAGGAAATCCGAGCACAGCATTCCCGTGCCGGAAGGGAAGACGGTGCGGGTCACGGCCCAAATCGCCGTCCCCGGCCGCATCCCCCTCGGCCCCGGCGGCAGCAGCGGCAGCGGCGGCTCCTCGGGCGGAGGCAATCCCGTCTGGGTGTTGGAATCGTACGGCTACACGATCGACGAGGCGTTGCAGTCGATGCAGCAAGAGGTGGCGGACCGGATGTTCTTCGGCCATCTGCGAGTCATCGTCATGTCCGAAGAGTACGCTCGCCGCGGAACCGGAAATTTAAGCGATTACTTGCGACGGAACCCGGAAGTGCGCCGATTGGCCTGGCTCGTCGTCTCGAAAGAAGAGGCGGCCCAATATATGCGGACCGCCCCGCAGCTGGAGCGGGTGCCCGCTTTATATTTGCTATCGACGATGGATCACGCGGTGCAAATGGGCAAATACCCGATGGAGCCGATCGGGAGCTTCTGGATCAAGATGTCCAGCCTCGGCCAGGAGGCGAACCTGCCCTATTTGGAACTACAGGAGAAAAACAACGTCAGGCTGTCCGGTCTCGCTTACTTCAAGGGCGAGAAGCTCGTCGGCGTGACGCAGCCCCTCGAAGTCGGCTTATTCATGGGTCTCAGCGGAAGCGAGCAAGGCGGGTATTCCTCTTATGTGCGGATCCCGGATTCCGAGGAGACCGCGATGTTTCGCGTCTCGAATCGGCGGTCGAAGACGCGCGCCTACATCAAGAACGGCCGTCCGGCGGTGGAAGTGACCGTATTTCTGGAGGGCAATCTGACGGAGGCTTCGGACCAAGGCAAAGGCAATCTAAACACGCAGGAGGATTTGCAGAAAATCGGGAAGGATCTATCCGACCGCTTCAGCGATCGGTACGTAACATTCATTCGGTACATGCAGAAGAAAGAATCGGATATATTCGGGTACGGCGAATATATAAGGGCGCATGAGCCGGCCTATTGGAATCGGCATATTCGCACGAAGGCTCGTTGGCAGAGCGCGTTCAAGGACATGGACGTGAAAGTGAACGTCACGTTCGACATTCGACGCGTCGGCCAGAAGGCGCAGTAAGCCGCAGCTTCGCGGAGGAGGAGACTAATGATGTATCAATCCGAGAGCGGATATTTCCAGTACGTCGTATTCTTGTTTCTCGCGACGGGCGCGTTGATATTGACCATCGACGCCAAGCGGTTAAAGGCGTCAAACATGCCCAGGGAAGGGAAATACGCCTTCTTATTGGGATGGCTTAATATTCTAGCCGGAATAGCCGTCTGGGGCGGTAACTGGGTCTACTCGGCGTTCTTCGCCTAATGGAACAAGGGCCGTTCGCAACGTTCTTCCCGAACGCTGCGGACGGCCCTTCCCTTGTTCCCGCTTGTTTTCGAATTATCGAACGAGCTGAAGCTCTTCCTTCCGCGCTTCCGCGATCAGCTGCTTCGCCGCGGCGCGGGCGCTCGAGAACGCGCGCTCCGCCAGTTCGCCCTTCCCTTCGCAGCCGTCGCCGCAGAAGTAGAACGGCACATGCTCCATCCGTACCGGGAGCAGACGGTTCGAGACGACGTTCTTGACGCTCGATACCATCGCCTTCTTCGATACTCGCTTCACCGCAACCTTCTCGCGCCAGCCCGGGTAATGCATATCGAACATATCTTCCATCTGCGTCGTCTTCTCGTCGAGGTACTTCTTGCGGTGCTCCTCGCTTTCGAATTGATCGCTGAGGTACGCGATGCCTTGCAGCAGCTGGCCGCCCTCCGGCACGACCGTATGGTCGGTCGCCGATACGTCGCTGATGAACAGCTTGCGGTTCATATCGCTGATGTACGAGAACGGACGCGCTACCACTTCGCTTAAGCCGATATCGTACACCATGACCTCCGTCGGCGTCGCACCTTCGTAGTCGGCGAGGAACGGCTCCCACGGCGTGCCGCGAAGCAGCTTGACGACCTGCTGCACGGGCATCGCGAAGACGATGCGATCGAATTCGTCTTCGCCGTTCTTGGAGCGAAGCTTATATTTCCGATTTTCATACCGGATTTCCTCGACCGCTTCCTGCAGCTTGATGCCCCACCGGCCGGAAGACTCGATCTTCCCTTTCAGTTGGTTCGTAATGACCGCCCAGCTGCCCAGCACGTAGTTGACGGGACGGCTCGAGAGGAACAGGTTATGGTAATATTCCCCGATCACGGGTCCGGGCACGTTGCGCGCGTCCGACGGCGCGATGAAGAAGTTGGAGCAGACCAGGTGCTCCCACAGCTCTTTCAAGTCTTCGCCGCTGTCCGACTCCGCCAAGTAATCGCCCAGCGTTCGGTAATTTTTCATATTGTGGATGTTCGCGATAATGGCGGCGATCTCCGCGACGAACCGCACCTTCTGCGACGACGGAAGCAGGTCCGTCTTCATCAAGTTCATGGCGTCGAGCGGCGCCGGGGTCAGCTTTTCGTTCTTCGCGTAGACGACCTTCCGCTTGTCGACCTGCTTGCTGCCGAAGGAGAGGCCGAGTTCGCTCTCGAGATTCGACAGCTCGTGCCGATCGATCCCGTATACCGCATGCGCCCCGTAATTCAGCGTAAATCCGGCCTTCTCGTAGGTGAACGCCCGGCCGCCCAGCTGCGGGCTCCGTTCGTACAGCACGCCTTCGACGGAAGGCTGCTCCGACAAGTACGCCGCTGCGGTCAACCCCGCCAATCCTCCGCCGATTATCGCTACTTTCATTCGATATCCCTCTTTCTCGTTCGTCGTAATGTCGAGCGGCTCCGGCAGCTCGGCTGCGCGAAGCCCCGCCCACGCCGCGGACAAATTCGATTGCAGCATGGCGATCAAGCTCGCGTCTTCCTGGTAAGCCCATACGTTCAGCGTGCCGAAATACGTCGTCACGATCAGCTCCGACTTCCGGCGATCCGGCAGCCACTTCATGACGGCCGCCTCCAATGCGCCGAGCTGTTCCGCATGCTTGCGCCGGACGTTGTCGTTGCTCATGGCGACCGCCGTCAAGCTGCGAATGACCTTCGGCATGTCCGTATAATTAGACGCTAAGTCTAGAAACAATCGATTGATATGACCTTCCAGCGAGACGACATGCGCGGGGGACGTCTGCACCCACCGCTCGACGATGTCCATCTGCGCCGTCGTCAGCTCGGCCAACAGCTCTTCTTTGCTTTCGAAATAATGGTAGAAGGTGCCTTTGGATATGTTCGCCGTCTGAATAATCTCGTCGACGGACACCTGTTCGTACCCTCGTTCCACGAACAAGCGGACCGCCGTATCGATGACGCGCCTCCGCTTCTTCTGCGTGGCCGCTCTCATGAACGTCGCCATGCCGGACACCGCCTTTCCTCGTTTCTATATTATATGCTTAATTAGACCGTTAGTCTAATAATTTTCGGCGTGACTTTTCAGGATGAAATGCCTTCCTGCATGGGAAAATATGCGAAGGAGGGATTCTGTTGACGCATAAGACGCTGTCGCAGCCGCTGAACGGTATCGAGCAAGCGCTCAAATCCGAGATGTACCCAGCGGTCGACGTCTCGTTCCGGAACGTCGCGGACGCGGACGGCGCCGACGGCCTGCTCGTTTATCTTCAGGGCGCCGCGGACGAAAACCGCTTGGAGGAGCAGTTGATCGAAGCGCTTCGCGCGGCCGCCTTCGAAGACGTCGCGCTTCGCGCGCTGTCCGGCAAGAAGGTCGATTCGTTCGAAAATGCGTTGAACGAGGCGTACCTCGGCAAGGTCGTCCTCTTCGTCGCGGGTCGGCCGATCGCCTACGCGTTCGGACTCCCGAGCCGGCTCGCCCGCGGCATCAAAGAACCCGCCACCGAGGCCGTTATCCGCGGACCGCGGGAAGGCTTCATCGAACGCATCGATGCGAATCTCGCGCTGCTGCGGAATAAAATACGGACGCCGAAGCTCAAATTCGAACAATTCCTTATCGGATCGGAATCGCAGACGCGAGTCGTTCTCGGGTATCATGCCGAGCTCGCTCGGAAGACGGTTCTCCGCGAGGCGCGCAAGCGGCTCGAGGCGATCGACCTCGACGTCGTCTTGGAAAGCGGTTATATCGGGGAGATGATCACCGATCGGCCGCGTTCCTTGTTCCCGCAGCTCATGTATACCGAGCGTCCCGACATCGTCGCCGCACAGTTGATGGAGGGCCGCTTCGCGATTCTGATCGACGGCACCCCCTTCGTGCTGACGGCGCCCGTC
Source organism: Paenibacillus antri (assembly GCF_005765165.1). NCBI lineage: Bacteria > Bacillati > Bacillota > Bacilli > Caryophanales > Paenibacillaceae > Paenibacillus > Paenibacillus antri. The sequence goes on from NZ_VCIW01000040.1 coordinate 18,377, forward strand.
ACCTTTTGGCAGATGCTACATTCGGCGGAGGATTATTACGAGAAGTTCACCTTCGCCAGCTTCGTCATGCATTTACGATATTGGCTGCTGTTTCTGGCGCTGTTTCTTCCCGGCATCTACGTCGCTACGATCACGTTTCATCACGACCTGCTGCCGACCAGTCTGCTGCTCAGCATCGCCGCCGCGCGGGAGTCGATCCCGTTCCCCGCTCTCATCGAAGCGCTGATCATGGAGCTCAGTTTCGAAGCGCTGCGAGAAGCCGGCGTACGGCTGCCGAAGACGATCGGCCAAGCCGTCAGCATCCTCGGCGCCTTGGTCATCGGGCAAGCGGCGGTGCAGGCGGGGATCGTGTCCGCTCCGATGGTCATCGTCGTGTCCATGACGGGAATCGCCTCCTTCACGATTCCGCGGTACAACTTCGGGATCGCCATCCGGCTGCTCCGATTTCCGCTCATGATTCTCGCCGGCATGTTCGGACTGTACGGCATGGTCGTGGGAACGATTCTCATAGCCGTTCACTTATGCAACCTTACGTCCTTCGGCGTGCCGTACATGACCGGCGTCGCGCCCCTTAGGCGCAGCGAGCTGAAGGATATCGTCGTGCGCGTCCCTTGGTATCTCATGAAGCGAAGGCCTTCGGTGGCCGCGAAGGAGAAGCGGCGGAGGAGTTGAAATTTCCGTGAAGGAGGTGGGCGGATGCGGCGCATTCCGATATGCGTTGCTTTCGCGTTATCGTTCGCGATGCTGACCGGCTGCTGGGACCGAAGAGAAATCAACGATATCGCGTTCGTCTCGGCATCGGCCGTCGATCTGGAGGAAGACGGCAACATCCGGGTGACGGTGCAGTTTCCGTTGCCGGGACAGATGGGCGGCGCCGGCTCCTCCGGGGGAGGAGGCGGTACGGCGGGCACGAAGCCTTGGCATACCGAATCGGCCGTCGGCCGAACCGGGCGCGAAGTCACGGCGCTGCAGCAGCAGTCGTTGTCTCGAACCTTGAATTACTCCCATCGCAGGGTGCTTATCTTCGGGCAAGATTTAGCTAAGAACGGCATCGCCGAAGTGTTGGACGTTATGGGGCGCATTCCGCAAAACCGAATGTCGGCGTTCTTGTTCGTGACGAAGGGGCGGGGCGAGGCGCTGCTTGAGGTACCGCCTACCATGGAGAAGATACCCGCCGAGTTGTTTCGGGAGATCGTCACGCTGTCGTACAAGCGGCCGGTCAGCGTGGAGACGACGGTCAACGCCCTTCTCCAAGAAGGGATCGATCCCTACTTGCCGTTCATGATGACGAAGAGCAAGGGCGAAGGGAAATTAAAAAATAAAGAGGCGAGCCTGTCCGGCGTCGCCCTGTTCAAGGACGATAAAGCGGCTGCCTTCCTTACGGGCGATACGGCCAGAGGCATGCTGTATGCATTGAACCAAGCCAAGCAGCCGGTCGTTACGATCCCGGCGCCCGAGGGAAGCGGATATCTCTCCTTGCGAATCACGTCGTACGACGTCTCGGTCGAATTGCTTCGAAGCGGCGCGACGCCGACCTTTCGGATCGCGCTCGACGGCGAGATGATTGCGTCCGAGAACGGGTCCGATTACCGCTTCTCGGAGAACGCCTCGTCCATCGCTACGCTGGAGCGTGCCGTCGACGAGAGTATGGAACGAATCATGCGCAAGGCGATGGCCGTCGCGCAGGAAGCCGGCTCCGACCCGATCGGGCTCGGCATGCACTTGTACCGGCATAGACCCGCCGATTGGCGCCGCCTGAAGAGCGATTGGCGCAGCATCTACGGCAGGGCTGAAATTGAGGTCGTCGTTCGACTTCGCTTCCAGCACCCCGGAACCATTACGTATCCTATCGGAATTCCGGAGAAGGAGTTGGAACCATGAACAACAACTTGTCTCGATCCCAAGTCCTCATGATCGGATGCGCCTTCGTTCTGGACAGCACGTTGATCAGCAAGCCGAGCCTCGTCATTCGCGACTTGGAGAGCGACTTTTGGGCAGGTTTCCTGCCGGCGTTCGGCTACGGCCTGGCCGCCGTCGCGTTATTCGCGATGCTCGCGTCCCGGTTCCCTCGGAAGGATCTCTTCGACGGCCTTATCGCCGCCTCCCCGTTCTGGGGGCGGCTCGTCGTCGCGATCTGCGTCCTCTTCTTCTTCGGCGTGCTCGTCCGCGATACGCGCGCGACGACCGACTTCGTGAAAGTATCGCTGCTGACGGTCACGCCGATTACGGTCATCGCCGTTTGCCTGGCGTTTTGCCTTGTCGCCGCCGCCCGGCACGGGAAGCTCTCCGTCGCGCGCATGAGTCAGCTGTGGCAACCGATGCTAATCCTGCTCGTCTTGCTGCTTCCGGTCTTCCTGAGCTCCACTCTCGCGCTCGGCAACCTGCTCCCCGTCTTCCAGCATACGCCGCTGCAGGTATTCGAAGGGGGCTCCCATCTATATTCCTATATGGGAGAAGCCGTCGGGACCTTCATGATCGCGAAGTATCGCACGTGGACGACCAAGTTCAGCTTGTTCTCCCTGGCGCTCGGGTGGTTCTTGCTCCTCGTCCTTACGTTTTCGGTCGTCATGACGCTGGGGGTGGAAATCCCCATGCGGACGTTCTACCCGAATTACGAGATGATCCGAAAGGTGCGCTTGACCGACTTCTTGGACCGGCTCGATTTGCCGATGATCGGCATCTGGCTCCCCGCGATGGTCGTGAAGGCCAGCTTCGGACTATACATCGTCGCGAACGGCATCGCTCGCATCGTCCCGAAGTGGAAGCTCGGGCTCGTCGCGACGGCGGCCATGGCGGCCGCGCTCGCGATCGCGTTATACGGCTTCCGCAACGCGCTGCAGATCTTCGATTTCGATCGCTACTGGACGCCCGTCTCCGCCTCTTTTCACCTTGGCTTGCCGGCGCTCCTGCTGATGTTGTTCCGTAAACGCAAGAAGCCGCCGACGAAGTCGGCGGCGGAGGCGGAACAAGAAGCGATGTAGTCGCGCGCGGCGCGGATGAAATGTTTATCTTTCGACGTGCTTGCGGCTTCCGAGCTCCGCTTCGACCAAGGCGAGCGGAGGGATGCTCTCCCAATCGCCGGCGCCTTGGACGACCATCGCGCCGATCAAGCTTCCGAGGCGCACGGCCTCGATTGGACTCTGCTCGCGAACGATGCCCGACAGAAAGCCGGCGCAGAAGCCGTCTCCGGCCCCGACCGTGTCGACGACCTGCTTCACCGGGAAGAACGGAACGCGATCGATTCGATCCTTCTCGACGATCAGCGTCTCGTTGCCGGCGCCCTTCACGATCGATATCGCCTTCAGCTTGCGCAGCTCCCCCATGATCGCGTCGAAATCGTCGGTGCCGTAGAGCAGCTGCAGCTCGTCGTACCCCGGCAAGTAATAATCTGCCGACTCGGCCAGCCGCTGCAGCACCGGGCGGGCTTCCTCCATCGACCACAGCTTCAGCCGAAGATTCGGATCGAAGCTTACCTTCACGCCGTGTTTGCGGGCGATGTCGACCGCCGCGAACGTCGTCTCCCGGCACGATTCGCTCAGCGCCGGCGTAATGCCGGTCACGTGGAGCAGCTTCGCCTGCCGAATGTAATCCTCGTCGAGATGCGCCGGCGTCATCTTGCTTGCGGCCGACAGCTTGCGGTAGTAGTACACCGACGAGCGGCCCCATGTCACGTCCCGCAGCATTAACCCCGTAGGCTCGCCTTCGACGAGCGCGGCGCGCGACACGTCGACGCCCTCGCCCCGAATTCCCTTCAGGATCATGCGGCCGAGCGGATCGTCGCCGAGCCGCCCGAACCACCCGGCCTTCGCGCCGAGGCGCGCCAGGCCGATCGCGAGATTGCTCTCCGCTCCCCCGAAGGAGCTGTCGAACGTCTTCGCGTGTTCGATTCCTTTGCCTTGCCCCGGCATCATCAGCGCCATCGTCTCGCCGAACGTTACAATATCCGCGAATGTCATCTAAATCGAATCCCCCTTCTGCCCTGTACCCGTTCCTCTTACCATATCACAGTCGAAGGCCCGTTGGACAGGCAAGGGGCGATCCGACGCCTTAGATCACGCCGTGGGCGATCATCGCGTCCGCGACTTTGCGGAAGCCGGCGATGTTGGCGCCCGCGACGTAATTGCCCGGCACGCCGAACTCTTCGGCCGCGCTCACGGATTCGCGATAGATGTTCTTCATGATCTCGTGCAGCTTGCCGTCGACTTCGTGGAATCTCCACGAAAATCTCATGCTGTTCTGCGACATCTCGAGCGCCGACACGGCCACGCCGCCCGCGTTCGCGGCCTTCGCCGGACCGAACAGAACGCCCGCCTCGAGGAACGCGTCGATCGCTTCCAGCGTCGAAGGCATATTCGCGCCTTCGCCGACCGCCTTCACGCCGTTCACGATGAGCAGCTTCGCGGACGATTCGTCGATCTCGTTCTGCGTCGCGCAAGGGAGCGCGATATCGCAAGGGATCGCCCAGATCTTCTCGCAGCCTTCCGTGTACACCGCATGCGGGTGCTCCTTCACGTATTCGCTGATCCGCTTGTACTCGACTTCCTTGAGTCTGCGTACCGTATCCAGATTAATGCCGTTCTTATCGAAGATGAAACCGCCGGAGTCGCTGCAAGCGACGACCTTCGCGCCGAGCTGATGCGCCTTCTCGATCGCGTAGATGGCCACGTTGCCCGAACCGGACACGACGACCGTCTGGCCTTCGAAATCCATGCCTTTCGCCTTCAGCATCTCGTCGACGAAGTATACCGTGCCGTAGCCCGTCGCTTCCTTACGTCCCAAGCTGCCGCCGTAGCCGATGCCCTTGCCCGTGAGAACGCCGGCTTCGTTCCCGTTGCGAAGTCGCTTATATTGACCGAACATATAACCGATTTCGCGCGCGCCGACGCCGATGTCGCCGGCCGGTACGTCGATGTCCGGACCGATGTGTCTGTAGAGCTCAGTCATGAAGCTTTGCGCGAAGCGCATGATCTCCATGTCGGATTTGCCTTTGGGGTCGAAGTCGGAGCCGCCCTTGCCGCCGCCGATCGGCTGGCCTGTGAGAGCGTTCTTGAAGATTTGCTCGAAGCCGAGGAATTTGATGATGCTGGCGTTAACCGTAGGATGGAATCGCAAACCGCCCTTGTATGGACCGAGCGTGCTGCTGAATTGTACGCGGAAGCCTCTGTTCACCTTGACGACGCCTTGATCGTCCACCCAAGGCACTCGGAACGTAATCAGACGCTCAGGCTCGGAGATGCGCTCAAGGATGTTCAGTTCCTTATAGATCGGAAACTTCTCGAAAACCGGAATCAAAGATGTGAAGATTTCTTTCGCCGCTTGATGAAACTCGGTTTCGCCCGGGTTTCTCTTTAACACCGTCTCGTAAACGTTCTGCACATACTGCTTGCCGTTCAGGTTTTCCATTGCTTGTCCATTCGTCACGTCGTAATCCACCTTATCCGAAGAGAGTAGAAACAAGAATACTTAACACCATATGTTACATAAAAATGCCCCTATACGCAACAACAATCCTGTGAAAATTACCGGTTTCGGATGACCAACATCTGGAACCGTGATACAATGGATGAAAGCCCTTTAACCGGGGCTTTATTTTCTTTAAGGAGGAGATTTCGATGCCAAGCATTGACGCGATCAAGCGAGGTTGGGAAAAACAAGTGGGGGGTGACACGTACTATGAGCCCTAGTTTAAGCGCCGTCACCGCCACTCGGGAGCATTTCATCCATCAACTCGTTTATTTCGACGAGCAGTATCCTGCATTCTTCGATAATTATCTATCCGGTCTGCAAGACGCGGAACGCGCCCTCATCGAAAAGTCGATCCGGCGGTACACCGACACCTTGGTGGAATTGCTGGAGAAGGAGGACGACGCGCTGTTCGAACGGCTGAAGTCCATCGTGCTCATCGGCAGCCGCGCGAACGTCTATTACGAAGAGGACGGCTTCGAAGAGTCGTTCACCGTCGTGTATCCCAGCGAGAGCGACCCCGATATGAATCGCATCTCATTCCTCTCTCCGATTGGCAGACAACTGCTCTTCGCGACCCCGGACCGTCCGCTCACCTTTGACGTTCCGAGCGGGAAGCTCCAAGTCGTCGTTCGCGAAATCCGGTACGCCTATATCGGCGGATTCTCCACCGGGTAAGAAGGAACCCAATCGATCCGATCTTGAAAACAACACCCTTCGCCGCTGGGCGAAGGGTTTCTTATCGTTATCCATTAGCATACGCAAAAAAAACGCCCCCGGATCGATGGCTCGATCTAGAGGCGTTCTTTGCTTCTCGGCTTGGCGACGTCCTACTCTCCCGGGACCCTGCGGTCCAAGTACCATCGGCGCTGGAAGGCTTAACGTTCGTGTTCGGGATGGGTACGCGTGGTTCCCTTCCGCCATTATCACCAAACCTATATAGTTCAGGGGTTGCTCCCTGAAAACTGGATGCGAAACAATTGTACACTCCGAATATGTTGGATAAGTCCTCGACCGATTAGTATTCGTCAGCTCCACGCGTTGCCGCGCTTCCACCCCGAACCTATCAACCACGTCGTCTACATGGGGTCTTCAAGCAGGGAAATCTCATCTTGAGGGGGGCTTCACGCTTAGATGCTTT
>NZ_VCIW01000041.1 GCF_005765165.1 Paenibacillus antri
GTTGGTTTAATAACGATATTATACCACATTAACGCGGTGCCGTGTTAAAACTAATAGACAAAAGAAAACTGCCGAGAGGTTTCTCGACAGTCTGACTCGTCTCTCGACGAGTTTGTAAGATTCGAATTTTTGTGTTCCCCAGCAGCCGGGTGAACGGGCCTCTCCCAGGTTCGGCGGAAGCTTCCGCAATCGTTTCGGTTCACTTTTCAAAGTAAGGGCTTATGAGGTCGATCCGATTCGTCCATACGTAACCGCTATACTTCTCCGGTAGGCGCTCGACCGCTTGCGGATCGTCGAAGCCCTCCGACCATGCGCCGTCGCCCGCGACGAGAACGACCCTCGTTTCGGCTTCCTCCATCCGCCGGACGAACGTCTCCGGAAATCCCCACAGCCAAGGAGCGAACTTCTCCGGGAGATGCAATTGCGTCCCATGGCAGGCGGCCGGCACATACCCGGTCCAACCGACGGCCAAATAAGGAATCAAGCAGCGCTTCATCGTCGCCATCGACATCGTCCGGAGATCGGGAACGAGCCGACGCAGCTCGGCGATCGGTTCGTCGCCTCCGTATACCGCGAGCCGCTCCCTTCGCTCAACAGGCAGCGCGGACAATGCCCGAGCCAGTCGAATCCCTTCCTCCCCGTCGTTGCTCTTGACATGAAGCAAGAACGACTCCTCCGGGAACCGAGCCAATACTTCGTCCAACGTCGGCATCAGACCGACGCCCGCCCCTCGGAACGGATACGTCTTTCCGCCGTCGGCCGTGTACCCGTATCCGATATCCAGCCGCTTCAACTCGTCCATCGTATGTTCTCTCGTCGCTCCGACGCCGTCCGTCCTGCATTCCAACGTCCAATCGTGGAATACCGCGAACCGTCCTTCCGCCGTCGGCTGCACGTCGAATTCGACGATGTCCGCGCCCGCTCGGAATGCCGCTTCCATCGAAGGGATCGTATTTTCCAGATACGGGTGCTCCGGTTCGTGGATACGCTCGGCCGTACAAGCATCCCCCGTAATGCCTTCCATCGGGAACGTCTGCGCTACCCCCCGGTGCGCCAACAAGAACGGCGCTTCCCCGTCGGTTTTCATAAACGGAGAGCTGTTGTTGAGATATAGGAAAGCGATGAAGATCAGGAGGAATGTTGCGAATTTTATGAGAAAACGTCGGAACTTGTTCATCGTACCCCTCTTCTCTTGTATACTCGAACTACACTCGACTTATGGGAGGACTTTGATGAACGTCGGATCGGCAAGAGCGGCGGCGGCGGCGTGGGTTCGGGAATACGCCGGTAAAGAAGCCGGGTTTATAGGTGCGTATATGAGCGGGTCGACGATCGGACTTCCGGATGTAACGCCAATGTCTCCGACCTCCGACCTCGATGTCGTGGTCGTCACGGCCATGGATGAAGCCCCGCCCAAGCTCGGCAAACTCGTCTATCGCGGCGCTTTGTTGGAAATCACGTATTTGCCCTGGAATCTGTACGGCTCGGCCGAAGAGGTCTTAGCCTCCTATCACCTGGCGGGCAGCTTCCGAGCGGATACGATACTTGCGGATCCCACCGGGCAATTAGGCGTCTTGCAAGCGGAGGTGTCCCGGCGCTTCGCAGACCGGACATGGGCGAGCCGCCGCTGCGAGAACGCAAGGAAGCGGGTCGAAGACGGGCTGCGAGCCATCGACCCGTCCGCGCCGCGGTACGATCAAGTGATGTCGTGGGTGTTCCCGACCGGCGTGACCGCGCACGTTCTGCTGACGGCCGCGCTCCGTAATCCGACGGTGCGGCTCCGTTACTTGGCTGCTCGCGAAGTACTTGAAGCGTACGGCTTCCTTGATTTTTACCCGGAGCTGTTGCGGTTGCTTGGCTGCGAGCGGCTGTCGGCGCAACGCGTCGAACATCATCTTGACGAGCTCGCCCGCACGTTCGACGCCGCGGCAGCCCGCGCGAGGTCGACGTTTTTCTTCAGCAGCGATATCGCCGCCGCGGCGCGGCCGATCACGATCGACGGAAGCCGGGAGCTCATCCGGGCCGGCAACCACCGTGAGGCCGTCTTTTGGATCGTGGTATCGTTCTGCCGTTGCCACAAGATCCTTGCCGTCGACGCTCCGGAATTGCACCTTGCGCTTACTCCGGCCTTCGACTCGCTGATCTCGGATTTGGGGATCGACTCCGCGGGTGCACTCCTTCGCCGCGCGGAGGAAGGCCTTCGGCTCCTGCCCAGGTTATCGGAATTGTCCGAAGCGATCCTAGACGCCAATCCCGAAATCCGACGACGCTAGCCTTTTCCGGTCCAACTTGCCCAAGGGGGTATACGGCAACTGGTCCACGAATACGATGTCCCTCGGCATCTGATATCGTGCTAATCGAGATCGGAGCCAATCGGAAAATTGTTCCTTCGTCGCGCTTGCCTGCGGAGCCATCGACACGAACGCGCGCAATCGCTGACCGTACGCTTCGTCCCGTACGCCGACGACGGCTGCGTCCTCAACCTGAGCGTGCTCGAGGATCGCATGCTCTACCTCGATCGGATAGACGTTCTCCCCGCCGGATACGATCATACTGTCCGCTCTTCCGTATAAATAGAACAGACCCCGCTCGTCCCGACGGCCCATATCGCCGGTATCGATCCAGCCCTCCGCTTCTCTCCGCCGGGCGGACCGCCGGTTCTTTACGAAGATTCGGCCGACGGTTCCGGCCTTCGCGCTCCGCTTCCGCTCGTCCTCGATGCGCAGGCGCACGCCTGGAATGCTTCTGCCGATCGTAGCCGGGGCATCGCTTAAGTCCTTCGGAGTCGCGATCGTGGCGAGGCCCGCTTCCGAAGTGCCGTACAAATTGTACAGCACCGGACCCAGCCGCTTCATCGTCTCCTTCGCCAGCTGCGGATGAAGCTCCGCGCCGCCGGAGGCGATGCAGGCGAGGGACCTCAGCTCGTCGCCCTCTGCCGCCTGCAACATTCTGCGCAGCATCAAGGGGACGACGGCGACGACCTCGACCTTATGCTCGCATACGAGCCGACACGCTTGCCGCGCCTCGAAGCCTCGTCGGAGGACCATGGTCTTCCCTAAGGCGCAAAATAAAAGTAGCATCGCGATCCCGTACCCGTGATAGAGCGGCGTGGCGATATACGCGGTTCGATACGGCCGGATGCGGAGCCGCGTCATAAACGCGACGAAAGGGTCTAAGTAATTCGACAAGGACGGGCGATGCGGCGCTTCTTTAGCATGCCCGGTCGTCCCTCCGGTCGGCAGCACAAGCTTCCCGGCGAACGAACGTCGCCGCAGCCGGCGGACGTCCGCGCCTTCGGCGAGCCGTCGTTCGATGATCGAGAGCGCTTGACGATCGATCGCCAGCTTCGGTCCGGCATAACCGGACGCTTCCAACATCGCGCACCGGTCTTCGTCGCAGAGGACGAGATCGAGCGGCCGGCGCGCGAGGAAGTCGTCCAGCTGCGCGCGGCTCATCTCCGCGTGAAGCAAATATAAATCCGCTCCGGCGAAAGACGCCGCGAAGATCGACTTCGCGAAAGCGGCATGATTCCGGCACCAGACGCCGACCTTCTTGCCGTCTTTAAGCCCGTACTGTTCCTGGAAATAGCCCGCCAGCGCATCGGCATGCGCAAGGAGTCGGTCATAGGTCAAGGTTTCCTTCTCGTCCGTTAACGCGACATTCCTTCCATACGTCCCGGCGGAAAAATACAGCAGCGCCATTAGGTTGATTCCGTATCGATAGATCGCCGAGGCGAATCGGAACAACGCCGCAGGAGATAGAAGTCCCATGACGTACAACGCGTAGAACAGTTTACCCACGATGATGGCCGTTCTCCTCCTTCTTCCCGAGTCTCGGAATCGAAGCCTCCCAGACCCGTCGGAAGAGGACGGAACCGATCTGCCCGAACGTCAGCCACCAAGGTCTGAAGGTTCTCCTGCGGGTGTATATCGACTTGCCGATCCACTTCGCAACGTGCATCGGAGACATCGCCGGCGCCTTCCGGTACGCCGCGGTCGGCGCGATCATGGGCGTTCGAACCAACGGCGGATAGATCGACGTCGCGGACATCCCCGCCCGATTCCACTCGGGCGCCGCCGCGCGAAACCACGTATCGAACGCCGACTTCGAAGCTTGATACGCCGCCCAACTCGGGACGGGCAGCAGCAGCGCGTTCGCGGTCGAGACGTTGACGACGTGCCCTCGCTTGCTCTCGAGCGTCGGCGCGAGCGACAAGAGCAATCGAACCGGGGCGAAATAGTTGATCGCCATCGTTCGCGTAAAATCGTGGTACCGGTCCAGCGACTCTCGGATCGGTCGGCGGATGGAATGTCCCGCGTTGCTGACGACGATGTCCACCCCCTCCGGCAGCCGAAGGAGACCTTCCAGCAGCGCCTCGATCTCCTTCTCGTTCCGGAGATCGGCGGCGTAAACCGAGATGCGAGCCTCCTTCTCCGCAAGGGCGTTCTTGATCGCTTGCAGCTTATCCCCTCGTCTGGCCACTAAAATCAGATGCGCCTTCGTATCGGAAAGCAAGTACGCCAGCTGTTCGCCGATCCCGGAGCTCGCTCCCGTAATCAAGACGGTCTTTCCTTCTAAACTCCGCGCCAGCTTCTTCCGATTCAGAAACGTCGGCGGAAACAGGAGATGTTCCAGAAGGTTATAGGTAGGCATGCTGCGAATTCCTTCCTTCCCGCGAGAAATGACCGACGACCGCACACGGCTTCCACTCCTCCGGCAGCAATCGTTGATACTGGGGCTGCAGAAACCGATCGTCCACCAGCAACAGCGTGCCGCGGTCCTCCTCCGTCCGGATGAGTCTTCCCCCGGCTTGCAATACCTTCGTCATGCCGGGATATAAGTAGGCGAAGTCGAAGCCGTTCCTCCCGGTTCGGTCGAAATAAGCCTTCATGACCTCCCGTTCCAGCCCGACCTGGGGCAGACCGACGCCGACCACGGCGACGCCGCTGAGCCGATCCAAGGTCAAATCGATCCCCTCGGAGAAGACGCCGCCCATCACGGCGAAAGCCAATACGCGCCGAGCGCCGCCCGATTGGAACGCGGCGAGGAACGCTTCCCGCTCCTCTTCGCTCATCCCGTTTCGTTGAACGATGACGTGCGCCCCCGGCGTTCCCGCCTCCAAGTAAGCGGCAAGCACGTCGTTCATGTAGTCGTACGACGGGAAAAATACGAGCACATTGCCCGGCTGCTTCTCCAGCAGCCGGCGCAGCGCATCGGCGATCGGCGCCTTCGTCGACGCTCGGTCCCGGTAACGCGTCGAGACCGGCAACAGCTGCACCTCGAGCTGCTCCTTGGAGAAGGGGGACGGTACGGCGACGTGATAGTCTTCCGCCTCCCCGCCCAGCATCTCCCGGTAATAAGAGATCGGCGACAGCGTCGCGGAGAAGAACGCTTGCGAACGGTACCCCTTGCCCATCCCGCGGAGCGCCGAGGAGGGGTCCAGGCAGAGCAGCTTCAGCTTGACGTCCGTCTTGCTTAGCTCCGCATAGGTGACGTAGGCGTCGTCGTACCGTTCGGCGATCCGAAGGAAGCTCAGTACCGCGAAGTACGTCTCTAACAGCAACGCATGCGGTTCGCCGTCGCTCGCGCGGCTCCCCAGGAGCGCCCTCTCCGCTTCTTCGCCGAAGCGGGCCATCAGAGGGATCAACTCCTCCGGGTACCGGTTCGACACCACGCTTCGCTCCGCGCCGGCCGCCTTGCGGAAGCCGACGAAGAAGTCGTTCACGGCTTTCGCCGCGTCCCCCACGCTTTCGGTTTTCCACAACCGCCGAAGCTGAAGGAACGGCGACTTCGTCAGCTCCGCCGAAAACATCTCTCTGCCCCGATCGACCAAATTGTGCGCCTCGTCGACGAGCAGCGCGGTCCGCCGCTTCGTCTCCTCCGGCATCCGCTTGAACGAAACCCGCGGATCGAAAATATAATTGTAATCGCACACGACCGCGTCGGCCGCATATGCGGCATCCAGGGAAAATTCGAAGGGGCATACGCGATGCTTCCGCGCATACGTCTCGATGACCGATCTTGTCAACCGCGTCTCGTGCGTCAACGCATCGAGCAGCGCCTCGTTGATTCGATCGTAATACCCGTCCGCGTATTCGCAGTATTCCTTCTGGCAGCGCACCTCCGCTTGGAAACAAATTTTCTCCTTGGCCGTGAGGGTCGCCGAACGCAGACGCAGCCCCTTCGCCTCCAAGAGCGCCAGCGCCTCCTCCGCAGCCGTCCTAGTGATCGTCCGAGCGGTCAAATAATAAAATCGGTCCAGCGCCCCTTCCCCGATCGCCTTCACCGACGGGAAGATCGTCGAGATCGTCTTCCCCGTCCCGGTCGGCGCTCTTGCGAACAGACGCTTCCCGTCGATGACGGACTTATAGACGGCGCCGGCCAGCTTGCGTTGGCCTTGCCGGTATGCGTCATAAGGGAATGACAATGCCTTGCAGCTTCGGTCGCGCTCTTCGATATGCCGATGCTGCAATCTGGCGAACGGCGCATAAATCTGCATGAGTTCCCGCATTGCCCGCTCTAACTCGGGCAGCTCCATCCTGCGGGTGAATCGCTTAAGCGCATACGACGGAAGCTGCACGTAGGTCAGCCGGATCGAAAGGGCCGGAACGCCCTCGTTCGCCGCATACAGGTACGCGTAACACATCGCCTGTCCCCAATGGACCGGATGCGAAGCTTCGCCGATGTCCGCCAGCTCGGCCGCCGTCGACTTGATTTCGTCGATCGTCACCGAACCGTCTTCCCCGATTAAGAGCCCGTCGCAGCGCCCCTCGAGGTCGAAGACGAGCTCCTCGTACGTCAGCCGCCCCTCGAGGTGCACTTCCTTCCGATCCCGTTCCGTATAGTCCTTCTGGAGCTGCTGGTGCGCCCGCGTACCGTCCTGCAGCGTCGTCGCGGCGCGGAAGCCGGACTCGATGCTGCCGCCGCGATAGGCGTACTCCACTAACGCACGTACGGATACCTTCACCCTGGTTTCCATTCCTCGCTTCACCGCCGACCCGAACTTGAATACATCCATGTTAGAACACACATTCGCATAAGTAAAGGAGAACCTGCCCGTAAACGAGAAAAACCGTCCTGCGGACGGTTTATCGGGAGAATGACCTACTCATATTACACTTTCGCACGGATTCGAGGAGAGTTGCATTACCAAGCGTACGCGTTCGGCGCGGAGCCTCCCGGACCCGGGAAAATCTCGTCGATCTTCGCGAGCGCTTCGGGGCTGAGCTCCAGTTCGACCGCGCGCAGCGACTTCTCGAACTGCTCGATCGTGCGGCAGCCGATAATCGGCGCCGTAACCGCAGGATTCGCGAGCAGCCACGCCAAGGAGACGACGTCTTCGCTTTCGCCGATGTCCCGGCAGAGCGAGGCGTACGACTCCAACTGCGGACGAAGCCGCTCCGCCCGCTCCTTCTGGCTGCCGGTCCGCGCCCCGGCGGCTGCCGAGAGCGCCGTCCCGCCGAGCATGCCGCCGTCGAGCGGACTCCATGGAATGACGCCGATACCCAGCGCTTTCGCCGCAGGCAACACCTCGAGCTCCGGCAGCCGCGTCAGCAGGTTGTATTTATGCTGCTCGGACACCAACCCAAGGAAGTTGCGCGACTTGGCTTCGTATTGCGCGACGGCAAGATCCCAGCCGGCGAAGTTGCTGGAGCCGACGTAGCCGATCTTCCCCTGCTGCACGGCGACCTCGAAGCCGCCCCACAGCTCGGCCCAGCCGACGTTGCGGTCGACATGGTGCATCTGATACAGCTCGATATGGTCGGTCTGCAATCTGCGCAGCGAGCCTTCCAAGTGTCGGCGCAGCTTATAAGCCGACAAGCCGGCTTCCCCGTTCGGACCGTCGCGCTTGTCGCTCATGTCGCCGTAAAACTTCGTCGCGAGGACGGTCCTCTCGCGCCGGCCGCCGCCCTGCGCGAACCACTTGCCGATGATTTCTTCCGTGCGGCCGGCGTTTTCTCCCCAACCGTAGATGTTCGCCGTGTCGAAGAAGTTGATGCCCGCGTCCAAGGCCGCATCCATAATGCGGAACGCGTCCTGTTCGTCCGTGGACACCCCGAAATTCATCGTGCCCAAACATAATCGGCTGACCTTCAGCCCGGATTTCCCGAGGTACGTATACTTCATATGCGCATGCGCCTCCGTCGAGGTGGATTGTCCTTGCCGTAAGCTCGCTCGTCTTACCATCTCATTATAGAGCACCTAGGCGGCAAGGCCAATGTACGGCATTCGTCACTTCGGCTCGCCGCGATATCCCTTCACCCACCGATCCAAGAACGCATACGCCAGCCCTCGAATTTCCTCCGGGAAGTCGTGCGCGCCCGCCCCGACGTATGAACGGAACCGATTCTCGTAACCGAGACGCCGGTACAACTTGGAAAGCTCGAACATCCCCTCCGCGACCGACTTCCAATGCGGGAAGATCGCATCCGCTTGGCCGGCGTAGTTGAAGAACGGCGTAGGCGCGCATAGGGCTGCGATCTCGTGAAAGTCGAACGGAACCCGATCCTCCGCCAAATCCGCCGAAATCTTCGGGATGTGCGTATAAGGGTAGTCACGATACCCCCAATGGTCCGGATGCGGGTCGCCCGCGAAAGGGCTGAAGCCGCAGCTGGACACGACGGCCTTCACGCGATCGTCCAAGCCTGCGAGGAAGTAGGCATTATACCCGCCGAAGGAATGTCCGATCGCGCCGATCGCGTTCGCGTCGACGAAATCCAGAGAGCATAAGACGTCCAGACCTTGCATGTGATCCGTCGCGTTCTTCGCCACCGTGCTCCATTCCGGGTGCCGCTCGTAGAACGGGCCGCTATGGAACGCCGGGTGGCCCGGATATACGCGTTCCCCCGCCGTCAACGCATCCGGCACGAGCACGACGTAGCCTAACCGGACGAGCTCCAACGCGTACATGCGGTTTTTTCGTCCCGCAGGCGTGGCGATATCGTCCTTCCCCAGCTCATGCGTCGGGTGCAGGGCGAGCATCGCCGGGTAACCGCCCTCGGGGCGAGGGAACGTCCGCTCGTCCGGTAGCAGCAGATACGCGGTCACTTGGTCGCCATATACGGTATCGTAGACGACCTGAAGCCGCGTATGGTCGGGCTGAAGACACTTGGCCAGGGTCGCCATTCGGACGGGAGCTCGGTTCGGCAGCTCGCCGATATACTCCAGCCACGTGCGGCGGATGCCGTCCCGCTTGCGCCCCCACTCCTCCTCGGTTTCCGCGTCTTGCAGCAGCGGCGGAAGTCCGGTTCGATGCAACTGAGACAATACGTACGCCATTGAACACCTCATCCTTATCATTGAAAAATAGGAAGGCTTCTCCGCTCGGGAACGATCTCGCGGAGAAGGCCTCCTTCGCCATGCGATGCTTACGCGTTATTGATCATGAGGCACCGTTACCGTCGCGACGGCGGTAGAGACGTTGCCCGCCGCATCGGTCGCCGTATACGTAATCGTGTAGACGCGGCCGTCGCCGTCGCCGTTGCCGTTGCGATCCGCTTTCAGGCGGAACGTATCGGCCGACGTGCCGATCGCGGCTTCGATCGAACCGTCCTCCGGCTCGTTGCTTTCGACGGACGTCAGCGTCACCGAAGCCACGCCGGAAGTCGCATCGTCCGATGCGAGCGTCGCAAGGATATCGACCAGCTTCTTGTTCGGCGGCCAAATCGACGAGCGATCCAACTGCACGTTCAACGCCGGCGCCGTAGCGTCGATACGCAGCTCCAACGTCTTGGACGCTTCCGCGTTGCCCGCGGCATCGACGCTGCGATACTCGAGGAGATGGACCCCGTCCGCCGCGACGACGATCGGGCCGACGGCAGCCGTCCATTCGCCGTTATCGAGGCGATATTCCGAGCGGCTTACGCCCGACTGAGCATCCGTTGCCGTCAGGAGGACCGAGACCGGACCGCGGTACCAGCCCTCCGAACCGATTGTGCCTTCGACCGTCGCGGTCGTGACCGGCGTCGCCTTGTCGATCGTTACGGTCGCCGTCTTCGGCTCCTCGACGTTGCCGGCCGCATCCGTGCTCCAGTACTGGATCGTATGCACGCCTTCTTCCGTCAATAGCACCGCATTGCCTTCGACCGGTTCGCCGCCGTTCACGGCGTATTGCGTCAGAACCGCGCCGGACAGACTGTCGGTTGCCGTCAAGTTCACCGTCACGTCCGAAGACGCGGCGTTCGGAGCGTCGCTCGTCGTGATCGGAGCCGTCTTATCGAGCGTAATGGTAACGGTGCGCGGCGTCTCGACATTGCCTGCCGCGTCCGCGCTCCAATACGCGATCGCATGAACGCCTTCCGTCGTCAAGACGACGCTGTTGCCCGTCGCCGGCTCGCCGCCGTTGATCGAATACTTCGTGTAAGCTACGGGCGAACGATCGTCTGTCGCCGTCAGGTTCACGACGAGATCCTGCTTCGATACGCCGCTTTCCGGCGCGTCGTCCGTCGTCGTCGGCGCCGCGACATCCGGCTCCGGCGTCGGGTACAGCGCCACGTAATCGAACGTATAGATACCGGTGTACCGCTGCGCGCTGATCCGGAACATCTCAATGCCTCGAAGGAACGGAGTCACTTCAATGAACGGAATATTCTCGACGACGTAGGTGCCTGTCGTCCGGTCCAGCGTACCGTTAGGATCGATGACGCCCGAATAGGATTTCAATTTGTCCAGCTGCACGATCAAATCGTACGTCATTGTACTGAAGTCGGCGTCGAAGCGAACCGTCATCCATTCGTCGACAGGTTGCGTAAAGCCCGACTCCGTTAGGCGCGCGTACTCGAGCTTGCCGTTCACCATCTTCTGATAGCCGATGCCGCCGTCCGAGAAGCCGACGAGCATGGCGATCGTTCGATTGCCTCCGACCAATTCGAGGCTGTAATTGCCCACTTCATGATTGACCTTGGTAAACTTCGTCCGCGTCTCGATCGTCATCTTGCCGCCGATCGGCGCCATCGTTCGGTAGAACCTCGGGGTCGTCGCATATGGATCGGCCTCCGAGTGGAAGCTGTCGATCGCCTGCAGACCGTTGCCGCCTATCCCCGGGATCGGGACGACCTTCACTGCCGTACCATTGGTTCTAGTCGGATATTCCCATCCATTGCCGTTAATCGCATCGCCTACCGTCCATGCGTCGAAGGAGTCGAAGAAGCCGATGCTCGTCAGCGGCGTCGTGACGGTCGCCGTCGGTCCGCCGACGGACGTATTGCCTTGCGGGTCTCGCGCTTCGATTCGGAACGAATACGTGCCGCCCGGCTGGAGGCCGGTCGCGTTATAGAAGCGGTCGGAAACCGTCGCGATCGGCACGGTGTCGGAGACGTCGAGTCGGTAGACGTCGTACTCCTTCACGCCCGAAACGTCGGTCGCGCCGGCCCATGCGATTCTGGCCACATCCTTCAGCAGCAGATCCGTCCACGTAGCAGCTGCGGACCACGTCGGCGCCGTAATGTCGGCCAACGATACTTGGATGCCCGTCGCGCCCGGAGGTTCGTACGAGAGATTGTCGCTCGTATCCACGGTTCTGACGCGTACGTTGTATTGCTTCCCGGGCGCGAGATCCGTAAGCGTCGCCGTATGCGTACCCGCCGGCACCGCCATTTTGCGCACCCCGTCCACATAGATCGCGTATTCCTTCACGGCGACGTCGTCCGTCGCGCCGTTCCAAGAGATGACGGCCGCTTGCTCGGTTCTCGAGTCGAGCGCGAGACCCGTCGGCGCCGTCGGACGAATTTCATCGTCCTTCACTTCGACGAGCGCGATCCAGTCCAAGTTCATCGAACCGAGCTGGAGCCACATCGTCATCTCGACCTGACCCGCGGGCAGAAATTGCCCCGTGCGGACGCGCAGGCCCTTCCAGTACTCTTCCTTCGTGCCGAAATCGAACGTCTTCGGCGCCTCGAAGTAACTGACCTGGTCGCCGAGCTGCAAGTAACGGACGTTCTGCGTTTGGCCAGCCGGCAAATCCCAGCCGCCGACGTACTTCAGCAGGACGTCGTACGTGCCGGCTCTCGGCACGTTCATTTGCCACTTCACCCATTGGCCGACTTGGTTCCATTCGCCCATGCCCTTCCCGCCGGACAAGAACGGCCGGGTCGTGTAGACGCTAGGCGCTTTATTGCCCCATTGCACGAAGTTTTCGGCTTCCTGCCATTCCATGTTGCGCGTCTCGCGCTCTGCGTTCGGGACATCGTACAACACGGTCGGCTT
This sequence comes from Paenibacillus antri, assembly GCF_005765165.1. Lineage (NCBI taxonomy): Bacteria > Bacillati > Bacillota > Bacilli > Caryophanales > Paenibacillaceae > Paenibacillus > Paenibacillus antri. The sequence continues at coordinate 12,205 of NZ_VCIW01000041.1, forward strand.
CGAGCTGTCCGCGCCGATCGTTCTCAGCTTCAGCACGCCCGTATCGCCTTTCAGAATGACGCGCGCGTTCGCTTCCAGCAATCCGCTTCCGATCTTGCCGTGCCGCTCGAACAGGAAGCCTTCCGGCGCTTCCACGACTTCGTAGAACCCGGAGACGTTCGAAAGCTGTCCCCAAGCGACGCTGACGCCGTCGACGTCGCTGTGCGCTTGAAGCGTAACCTCTCCCGGCACGCCGTCGACTTCCGTCAGCAGCGTCACCGGCGCCAGCGGACCGGGGATCGGCGCATGGTTCAGCTTATACGACTTCTGCCCCTTCTCGATCTGAATCGTCGCTACGCCGTTCGCGAACGTGTAGTGCATGCCGCGTGCGTTCAGAGCCGCGGCGACGTCGCCGCCGGCCGGGATCACGTCGCCCGTGTCGGCTTTGAGCACCTGCGTTAAGCCGGGAGCGTTCAGCGCAATCGTCGCGTCCGCTTGCGCCGTCAGCGATAACCGATCGTCCCCGTACGCGATCGTCGAAGGCGCGCTCGATGCGATGATCGATACGCCGTTCCGCTCGACCTTCGTTCCGTTCGCGAGCAGGATCGAATCGCCCTTCACGGCGACCGCGGAGCCGTCGAATCGAATGCCGTCGCCGGCGTCGACCGTACCGCTGTCCGTCTTGCGAACATAGACGTTCGTACCGTCCGCGAACGAAAGCTTAACGACCTCGGTCGTCTCGGAAGACGCCACCGATTGCGGAGCGCTGCCGCGCTTATACGGCTCGAGCGTCGAAATCAGCTTCACGGCGTTCGTCTTCGGCGTCACGAATGCGGCGTGAATTTGCTTCTCGCCGGAGAAGCTGCCGCCCGGCTGCACTTCCGTGCCGCTCGCGCTGATGAACTTCGTCTCCAGCGTCGTGCGAAGATTTTGCGCGGTCGAACCGTGGAATTGCACGTTCATCTCCGCGCTGCCCTTCGCGACCGTCGCGCCGGTGTTGTCCGAACGGAATTCGAGCGAATCGTCGGTATGCAGGTTCCACTCGAATTCGGAGCCGCCCGCCTTCGCCGTCGCCAAGTCGTCGATGACGACGTACATCGAAGGACGAAGATACAGGATGTGGCGCATCGCTTGTCCGCTGTAATTTGTTTTGTCGTAAAACCGAGCCCTTTTGAGGGCTTGTTGTATTTTCATTTTGGCGCTGGCTGTAACTTTAAATGTCGTATTTAAGTATTGTCGTAATGTGATTTGTCGTTTTATTTCACAAGTCAAAAAAAAAGGAGCCCGCCAAAGGCCGAAGCCACTGAAGAACTTCTGTTTTTGTTGAACTAAGGATTGCTTAAAACTAAAAAGAGGCATCAACCTAGGGAGCAATCCAGGTTGATGCCTCTTTACATGATCGGAGTATTCGTTTTCTTACTCGCTGAGCTTTAGTATCCGTTTCAAGTTCACAACGAATATTGCCATTGCGCCTTGAAGCTCCATGCTTAATAGACCCGAGGATATGGCTACATCATACCCGTGCCTGTGTTTAAGTTCGCTGTTCTTTGCTTCAATTTTATAACGTTCCTTCGATTTCGTTTTGAAGTATTCGTGTTTCCGCTGAAGCATAATGCCCGAAAGCTGACGGAATTGCCTGTCCGGTAATTGACGAATATAATGTCCGTATCTCGGAAAAGGAAAAGGATGCCTCCCCATTGCGTGTGCCTGCGGGAACAGGTACACAGGAAGCATCCCCTCACTAAACGTATGATCATTGTATCAGAATACGAGCTGGTTGAGAAGAGCGCCGGCGTTTTCAGTTAGGTGTGCAGAAGTCGTCCCTAGCCCTTGCTGTGGTGAGAGCCTGTCTGTGATCGGAAGTAGGAGGAGAAAGCTGTTTGAGGCCACTGGGGAACAGAAATTGTTGGTCATCCGGAGGATGCGCTGCTTAGGTTGCCGGAAGATTCATCATGAGCTGCCAGATTGCATTGTGCCTTACAAGCGTTACGAGTCAGCCTGTGTAGAAAGTGTTGTTGCACCGGGGGCGGGGGAAATCGCCGTTGCCGCAGATCATTCTACGTTGTGTCGTTGGCGAAGCTGGTTCCGGTTACAAACGACGCATTTGCTCGGCTGTCTTGCATCGATCGCAATTCGCTTTGGGCTGGACGTTGCGGAGGAATCGTCCGTACCTTCGCAAACTGCACACCATCGTTTCGGACGTTTCGTCGGCGACGCCGACGGTTGGCTGGGTAGGGCTGTCCGTTCTGTCGCGAACTCAAATTTTTGGGTACATACCCGTTCTGCATTTCTGTCCGAAGCCCTCTGAGATAGACTCGAACCGAAGTCTATCGGAAGAGGTGCGAACGGATGAAAGATCAAAGGAAGGCAGAACAAATCGCCGCTGAGCGGGTGCAGTTGCTCGCTCCACTCTTGACGGAAGGACTGGACCCGGCCAAAGCAAGGGAACTCAAAGCACGGATCTGCGAGCAAACGGGTCTGTCGGAGCGAACGTTGCGCCGGTATCTGGCAACATACCGGCAGGAAGGGTTCGGCGGGCTAAAGCCCAAGAGCAAAGGGAAACAACCCACCAGTCCCACCATTGCGCCGGACATCTTGGAACAAGCGATCCTCCTGCGCCGCGAGGTGCCAGGACGAAGTGTCGCCCAGATCATTCAGATTATGGAATGGGAAGGACAAATTCAGCCCGGCGAGGTCAAGCGGAGCACGCTGCAAGAGAAGCTTACGGCACATGGGTACAGTACTCGCCATATGCGGATGTACGCAGAATCCGGCGTCGCTTCCCGGCGCTTCCAGCAGAAGCATCGAAATCGCCTGTGGCATTCCGACCTGAAATACGGTCCGTACTTACCCATCGGACCGGGCGGCGCGATGAAACAGGTGTTTCTCGTGACGTTCATCGACGACGCGACGCGGTTCGTGCTCCACGGTGAGTTCTATCCGGTTATGGACAAGACCATCGTCGAAGACTGCTATCGCAGAGCCATACAGAAGTACGGCGCACCGGATGCGGTATACTTCGACAACGGGAAGCAATACCGCACGAAGTGGATGACGCGGGCGTGCTCCAAGCTCGGAATCCGTCTTCTCTTTGCCAAGCCGTATTCGCCGGAATCAACGGGTTATGGAAAGCTAGCCGTTATGTAAAGTTGTTGTCGAAAAAGCGTGTGGGATGAGCTTTAATGTCTTAATTGGCTTTACATAACGTTCCGATCTAATTGATAGGCAGAAGATGCCCATCAACGATTGGAGGTTAGCCCATGGAAACAAAAAGTCACATGACAGTAGCGGATCTTATTCATGTAACAAGAAACGAATTACAAAAGAGCAGGTATACTGAGTTCTCCATGCAAGGAGTGGAAAGGACTTGGAGGAACTTAGAAGAGTACCTTCGAGTCAAGGGAATTAACATATTCAATCGCGAGATAGGAATGTCCTTTCTAGAAGATCGCTACCATTATTCAGCAAATCCGAAATCTACTGCAAACGAGGACCGCTTGCGTGCCATTCATTTGCTTACGGATTTCCAGGCACATGAACGAGCCTTTATTCGTAGGCAAAGCAAGCAAACGGAGTTCGCCGAACCTTTCCAGACCGTCTTCCGCGATTTCATGGATTTCCGCAAACTATCCGGAATCTCCAAACGAACGCTTGAATCCTATGCCATTTATTTGGAGAGGTTCTCCGAATATTTATTGAACCATTCCGTAAACCATATAAGCGAAATCGACGTCCCTCATATCCATGGATTTATTCAGGCTACTGCTGCGACTCACCGCACAGCTACTGTTTATTGCACTTCCGGCGTATTACGTGTGCTGTTTCGTTTTCTTTATGAGCAACGGCTCCACCCCAAAAACCTTGCTCTGCTTGTCCCCAGCGTGAAATGCAGTAAAAAATCCAAAGTGCCCTCTGCTTATTCTCAGGAAGAAATCCGTAATCTTCTCTCTGTCGTTGACCGTGGCAATCCCAAAGGAAAACGTGATTATGCACTATTATTAATCGCTATTCGGCTCGGTCTACGAGCGTCGGATATTTGCGGATTAACTTTCGAAAACTTGAAATGGGAGTCTAACACCATTGAGCTTCGGCAGGAAAAAACGGGTGCTATGTTAGTCCTTCCCCTCTTCAACGATGTGGGTGAAGCGCTCATCGATTACATTAAGTATGGCCGTCCGCCGGTTCAAGACCGCGAGATCTTTCTTCGCATGTCCGCCCCGATAGGCCGAATGTCGTACCCAACATTGCATAGCATTGTAACCCACTATTTGAATAAAGCTGGTGTACCTATACCCGCTGGAAAGAAGCATGGTCCGCATTCTTTACGCCATAGCTTGGCAAGTGCACTGCTTCACAACAACACTCCAATGCCCGTTATATCTGAAATATTGGGACATACCGATACGGAGTCAACTTCTGTCTACCTGAAAATTGACATCCTTAACTTACGAGACTATGCGTTGGATGTCCCGCCACTGCAAGTGATTTCGATGGGGGGTGTCGTGGTTTGAAGGCCTTAATCGGGACTTTTGCCGCTTTGCTTTCGGAATTTGTTGCCCATAAAATTTCTCTCGGATTCAAATATGAAAATGAAGCTGACGAGTTATACCGTTTTTCAAAGTTCACCACTACCTTTGAATTGGCAGAGCCCATCTTAACCAAGGAGTTGGTTCAAGCCTGGTGTGCAATGCGCCCGGGTGAAGGAGCCAGTAACAACCGTCGAAGAGCCTACCCTGTAAGGCAATTTGGAATTTATTTGACTAGCTTGGGCCATGATGCGTTCATCGCTTCTCCCGATGCCAGGGCACGGTCCTACACATTTATTCCGTACATATTTACAACGAGCGAGGTGGAACGGATTTTCGCAAATAGCGACCAACTCTGCCCCAGCCGGTTTTCAACGCTTCCACTCGTAATGCCTGTTATTCTTCGGCTGTTATACGGTTGTGGTCTTCGAATCTCGGAAGCGGTCCATTTACAAAACAAACATGTAGACTTACAGAATGGAATTTTGGAGATTAAGAACAGCAAGTTTGGTAAGGACCGACTAGTTGCAATGTCTGAGTCTATGAGCCAAATTTGTCGGCTGTATTACCAGATGCTTCATAAGCATTCTACATTAGATGATTACTTCTTCATGAAGGCAGATAGGAAACCCATTACGCCAGATAATGTGTACCGAAGATTTCGTGAAATCCTATGGGAGAGTGGCATCTCCCATGGAGGTAAGGGGAACGGACCACGAGTGCATGACTTAAGGCATACTTTTGCCGTTCATGCCTTAAGCCGTGCCGTGAATAAAGGTACCGACGTTTACTGCGCACTTCCGATTCTCTCAACTTATTTAGGACACGCATCCGTCGCGGCCACTGAGCATTATGTCCGGCTGACAGCTGATGCCTTCCCTGACATTCGCGCCGCGCTCGAACAATATTGCGGCCATGTAATACCGGAGGTGAAGTGGGATGAAACCAACTGACTTCGCATACCAGCTTACAACTTATCTTTCCAAACATTTGCCGGGCAGGGCTGGTACGAGCCGTAACACGATCTGTTCCTACCGGGATACCTTTTCGCTGTTACTGCGCTTTTGCTCCGAAGAGAAGGGCCTGGTAATTGAGAAAATCCGGCTAGAAACGCTTCAGAAGAATCTCATAGATGAGTTCCTGGCGTGGCTTGAAACAAAACGCGGCTGCTCGGTCTCTACAAGGAACCAACGGCTTGCTGCCATTCACGCCTTCTTCCGGTATGTACAATTGGAAGAGCCAAGCCACCTGTTTTTGTGTCAGCAGATATTGGCAATTCCCATGAAGCGTTCTGTCAGTAAAGCCATGAACTATTTATCCCTTGACGCTATGAAGGCCATACTGGAAAGTCCTGATTCGACTTGTTTAACTGGTCGAAGAGATCTGGTTTTACTAAGCCTCATGTATGATACAGGGTCCAGAGTTCAAGAGATTGCCGATTTAATCGCTGCCGATGTGCGCTTGGAGAATCCGTCTACCGTAAAGATAACCGGAAAAGGGAATAAGAGCAGGCTTGTTCCACTGATGACACCAACAGCCAAACTACTCGAACAATACATGGTTGAACATGACCTGAAGTTGATAGCGCACCGTTCTTATCCGTTGTTTCAAAACCGTTCCAACGGTAAATTAACACGTGCTGGGATTGCCTATATTCTCAAGAAATATGTGGATGAGGCACGCTCCCAACATCCTGAACTAATTCCAAAAGTGGTTTCGCCACATTGTTTCCGTCACAGCAAGGCTATGCATTTATTGCAATCCGGGGTTAACTTGGTTTATATTCGCGATTTACTTGGGCACGTCAGCATTAAAACAACAGAAGTCTACGCGAGAGCAGATAGCCAAATGAAACGTAATGCGCTCGAAAATGCGTACCAAGGTACAACGCCATCTGAAATGCCTATATGGCAACAAAACCAAGAATTACTGAAATGGCTCAAGGACTTGGGACGTTGATTGATGAGCCGTTATGTAAAGTGATTTGATTGGATTCCCGCGGCGGATTAAGAGAATCTCGCTTCAACTTTACATAACGGCTAGCTTTCCATAACCCGTGTTATGCGAAGCTTCGCATAAAACGGGGAAAGTCGAGCGATTTAATCGTGTGGTGGACTCCTTCCTCAGCGAAGCGGCGCTAGAGAAGCCGAAGACGCTCGAGCGGCTGAACGAGCTGTTCCAAGTGTGGCTCAGCGAATGCTATCAAAACAAGTCGCATTCGGCGCTCCCGAATAAACAAAGTCCGTACAGCACGTTCCAAAGCGACAAGAAGCCGCTGCGTTTCGTGGGTCCAGAAGTGCTCGCCGATGCGTTCCTGCATTGCGAGACGCGCAAGGTCGACAAATCGGGCTGCATCAGCTTCATGGATCGCAAGTATGAGGTCGGACTTTCGTTCATGGGATGCACGGTGGACGTCGTGTACGATCCGGCGGACATTACGGAGCTCACGATCGAGTACGAAGGCCATCCTTCTTGGAAAGTGAGGGAACTGGTCATCGGAGAACGCGCCGGAAAGCGTCCGCCGCTTCCGAAGCATCTACAGCCGGAGCCGACGGATTCATCTCGGTTGCTCGTCGCCGCAGAAGAGCGCAGCCAGCAGCGTCACGCCGATCAAGCCCCGGCTGTAACCTACCGAAGGGTTCTGAAGGAGGACGTCCATGTTTGAGACGTTCTACGATCTTCATCGCTCTCCGTTCTCAAGAGATCTGCCGACGGGTGAGTTGTACGAGTCGGAGATCCTAGAGGAGACGCTCGGCCGCTTAGAGTACGCTGCGCACAGACAATGGTTCGCGGTTGTCACTGGCGACTGCGGAACCGGGAAGACGACGACGATTCGGAGATTTGCGGAAACGCTCGACGCCGCGAAGTTCAAGGTGTTGTATCTGTCGGATTCCAAGCTGACGCCGAGGCACTTCTACAAGGGGCTGTTGGAACAACTCGGATGCGAGTCGAAGTTTTACCGCGGGGACGCCAAGAGACAGTTGCACCGGGAGATTGAATTAATGCGAGGGATTCATGGTCTGCAGCCCGTCGTGGTCGTAGACGAGGCGCATCTGCTGGATCGAGAAATGCTAGAAGAGGTTCGCTTCCTTCTCAACTTCAAGATGGACGCCCAGAGTCCGATGGCGCTCATTCTCGTTGGTCAGAGCGAGCTGTGGGAGCGACTCCACCTACAGGCCTATGCCGCGATCCGTCAGCGAATTGATCTACAATGCAAGCTCCCGCACTATGATCGCTCTCAAACCGGAGCCTACATAAGCAGGCATATGACTTACGCCGGCGCAGAACGAGACATCTTCACAGACGGCGCCATCGACGACGTCTACCGCTTCTCGAGCGGGGCAGCCAGACTCATAAACAAGCTATGTACGCACTGCTTGATCTATGGCGCGCAGAACAAGCATCGCATCATCGACGATCATATGGTCAAACGCGTCATCCAAGGGGAATTGTCATGATTCCCCTTTCCGCTTGCCCTCACATGGTCATAATGACCGTCAATAGCAGGACAACTTACGCCGTCATTCGCCGGACATTATGCGTTAGCAGTAACAGTATTCGCTTTCCTGAAAAGCCATTTGTTCCTTGTGATCGTTAGATTTTATACTCACGGAATAGGTTTTGCTTTTCGCCCCCTCCTTGTAACAACCTTCTCTAAGCGGACATCGCTTGCAAATTTCTACATCGAAGTAATACGTGTCGGTTTGGTTCGTGCCTACATCCTTTTTCCCGATTCTCGCCTTGCGAACTGCCATATGACCGGCTTTGCACACGTACATACCAGCATCTTTATTGAACAGAAATTCGTCTTCTTTCTTCCGCCCGCCTTGCGTGATGAGCGGATTGAGTTTAGCTACAAGGTCGATCTCGTTGCTCTTCGCGTACGAAATGTTATCCTTTTCGGAATACGCGGTATCACCAATTACTGTCTTCACCTGCATGCCAGCTGCCTTGCTTTTTTCAATTAGCGTCTGCAATTGCTTGCCGTCGTTCTTTTCGCCTGTTGTCACAACAGCCGCAGTAATGATTCGCTCCTCGGTCATTGCCAGATGCGTCTTGTATCCAAAGAATGCAGAGTCCGCACTCTTGTGTCCCAATCGAGCATCCTGGTCAGCCGCAGTACGAAGCTGCTCTACGTCGTCTTCCACCGTTTCTTTCAGCAAGTTCAGCGGCTCCAGCACCTTAGGTACTTGAGCGACCCCTGATTCCGTTTCAATAAAGGAAATTAGTTTCTGACATTATTCAATTTCGTCTTCCAGCACGTCGGTCATGTTTTTTGTAGGCATCTTCGCCTTCACGGATTCATCCATTGCGTAGATGGCCTTACGCAGCTTCCGCGCGCGATCTTGCAATATTTCTTGCGGAGACTTTTGGTTGTACCGTGCTTTCGTATGGGTGGCGTCTACGATAATCGAGTTGCTTTTCAGGATATCTTTTTCTACAGCGAGGACTACCGTCTTGCCGATGAGCATGTCCAGCAGATTCATATCCTTTAACCGAAACTTGCGGAATTTCGTCAGAGAGCTCGGATCGATGACCGGGTCCTCCGGCGCCATGTCGAGGAAGTACTTAAACGACAAGTCATACCGAGAGCGCTCGACGATGTCTACGTCGGACAATTCGAATATGGCCTTTAACAGCAAATACTTCAACATGCGGATCGGATCGATCGCATTACGACCGTTGTCCAAACAATATTTACCTTTCAGTTCATCGTATATGAAAGTGAAATCCACCAGATCATTGATCTGACGAAGCATGTTGTCCTTGGGCACCACGATGTTGTACAACTCTGCATATGGACTTAAAACTAATGATTGTTGTTGCCGAATCATTCGCTCACCCGCTCTCCATGATGCCTTAATTATAAGCGAAAAGAGGCACAGCCTCCTCAAGTTTCTTGAGGGACTGTACCTCTTTGGTGAAACGGACTTTTTCAGTGGCCTCCCAAAGGCCGACCCCTCTAAATCAAATTCATGCGCTCTTTATTATCACCGTACTCCTGTGTTCAACTGTTTCTGGAAGACGGGGCACTGAAGTCCCCAAAAAGACAATCCTTGTTGAAGTATTTTCTGTAATTATTCTTAGGGTCTCAAACAGCTGACCTTGAACACTTTCAGAAATACACTAAGCATCGTCAAATATAATAAGACTTTTCTCTCGGCTAGCAAACAAGTACTTAATTCTTTCTAACAGTGTACTCTGGGACATTCGCCCGAATACTGGAATACCGGCTGCTGCCAAAATATCTTGAAGTATGATTCTTAACGTCCATACTGGGGTGGCGGTTATTCTGAGCATAAATCTATCTTTATGGTTTTTCATATAGTCAAATATAAACTTTGTCTTTCCAGTTCCTGAAGTTGCGCTAATAAACAGAAAATAGTTCTTGTTTTTCATTCAAGAAATGTTCGACATCAGCTTTTATCTCTTCACACTCAATCACCCAACATCCCTCACCGCCCTTGGAATATTATAATTGTTCCCAAAAACGAACCGTTATAAACCTTATTCAACATAATATTCTCCCAGTATTTATATCCGCCGTTTTCCCTTGGGAGGGATATTCTCCCATATGTCGAATATCATTAATAACTTTAATGAGGGAGTGGATCATTTGAAAACACCTCAGGAGAAACACTTTGACAAAAAGGATATTCAAACTCATTTGAAACATCAGCTACTTGAAAACTACATAATCCGATGGTCTAATGTTCTCGGTGGGGCAACCTTTGCCGGGAAATTTAATAAAATCCACTTTGTTGATGGCTTTGCTGGTCGAGGTTCGTTCCACGATGGGGAAGCTGGATCACCGTTAATTGCAATCAACCATCTTTTCCATCTCCAACGAAAATTCTATGAGCTCTATCAAAGCAGCAACCTTAGATTTATTATTCACACAGTTGAATCGTACCCGGAATATCAGAGTGCTCTTGATGAGCTCATTCAAACTGCTCCTCTACCTGAGCAAATAAAAAATTACAAAGGTAAATTTGAAGAACATCTCCCAAAAATCCTCAACAGAACGAGCGGTAGTCCAGCCTTATATTTTATAGATCCATTCGGATATAAAGGCGTGCAAATGGATGATATTCAATCTATTTTAAGCCAGCAATCGCATGAAGTTCTAGTTAATGTAATGAGCAGATCAATTGGTAGAAATCTCTCAATAGAAAAAAATCGTGCCGAGATTAAAAAGTTTTTTGGAGTTAAAGAGATTCCGGATGACATCGCAAAATACTTAAAGATATCTTCAGCAAGCGACAAAAAGTTATTTATGGGAGATATGGTATTTGAAAATTTAGAATCAAGCATAATAGGTCTTTTTAAAGAGCAGCTTCGAATACGTTTTGAAGCAGACAGTATTTTTACTTTGAGTAAACGCATCTACAGCAAAATCAACCCAATGCAATACTTTCATCTTGTGTTTGCCACTAGAAACCGAAAAGGTCTAGTTGAAATGAAAACATCCATGGTTAAGTATGAAGAACAAAAAACAATTATCGAGGATACATTTTTAAGAAATAACAATCCCGAGTTGGTTTTCATGGATGACTTGTTTTCAACTAGCGGACAATTAAGTAATTACAACTACAAAAGTTTCGTAATCGATTTTGAAAAGCACTTTAATAATACCGGTGTTACTGGCATTAAATTTTCAAAAATTGTGGACTATTACTTACAAGCTACTCCCCTCCCATTCAGAGATAACTCAGGGAAATCCATCTACGATTACTTTTTACGATTAAGAGGTAGGGGGTATTTTGTACGAACTGAAGGAGGGCGTGCTTTTGCTGACCTCGATGAACATGAAAACATCATAGTCAGGGCAAGTTTACCAAAAAGTTTCGTGAATAACGTTCCTGATGATGACGGCGCCCAGGATGACCAAGAACCGACTCTTTTCAACTTCTAAATGCGATATGCTATACTTCTTCGAAATAAGATAAGGAGGTGCTTTTAATTATGGGGAGTTCATCAAACATCGAATGGACAGAAGCGACATGGAATCCTGTAACAGGATGCACTAAAGTTTCTGAGGGTTGCCGTAACTGCTATGCCGCGAGAATGGCTAATCGTCTCCATGCAATGGATAACCCAAGATATAAAAATGGATTCAATTTAACCCTACACCACGACCTTCTTGAAGCACCTCTTAAGTGGAAACAACCACGGAGAATATTCGTTAATTCAATGTCGGACCTTTTTCATAAGGATGTACCACTGGATTTTATCAAAGACATTTTTGAAATAATGGAGAAAGCCCATTGGCATACTTTCCAGATACTGACGAAACGTTCTGACAGACTAATGGAACTTGCCCCGAATTTAAGATGGCCAGCGAATGTTTGGCAAGGAGTTAGTGTCGAGAACGAAAATGTAACCCATCGGATCGATCATTTGAGGAACGTTAATGCTCAGGTTCGCTTTCTCTCTATAGAACCGCTTTTAGGTCCTATTGAGAAAATTGATCTGAGGGAGATCCATTGGGTTATAGTCGGAGGAGAAAGCGGTCCGGGCTCACGGGAGATGAAACCTGACTGGGTACGCAATCTTCGCGATCAGTGTATTGAACAAAATGTTGCATTTTTCTTTAAACAATGGGGCGGAGTACAGAAACATCGCACAGGGAGAGTTATAGATGGAAGAACATGGGATGAATACCCTTCGTTAATTATTAACTAACCAATGCTAGTATAGTATTTCTGGGGATATCCTTACTCGCTTGTCGGCTGCACGAGGTAGCTAATCATAGTAAACTGATTATCCTGAAAACTAAAAGTAAAGGCACCCTATGTATGGAAAGCACTGAAAAAGTCGTGGTTTTGTTGCCCTGAGCAACAGAATCACGACTTTTTCCCGTAGGGTAACGAATAAGGGGATGGAGTAGGAGCC
>NZ_VCIW01000042.1 GCF_005765165.1 Paenibacillus antri
GTTGGTTTAATAACGATATTATACCACATTAACGCGGTGCCGTGTTAAAACTAATAGACAAAAGAAAACTGCCGAGAGGTTTCTCGACAGTCTGACCCTTGAGAAATCAAGGGTTTTTTCTTTTCCTTTTCTATATAATAATCGTTATGATCGGATACTTGGGGAGAGAGAAACATGCGAATCGGATTTCGAACATTAAAGACGGCCGTCGGGGTCAGCCTGGCGATCGCGATCGCTTACGCTTTGCAGTTAGAATTTTACACTTCCGCGGGGATCTTGACGTTGTTATGTATTCAGAAGACGCGGAGGGAGTCTCTCGCGGCCGTCTTGGAGCGGCTCTACGCTTGCTTGATCGGGATGGCGCTGGCCGGCGCGTCGTTCTGGGCGATCGGATTTCAGCCTTGGACGATACTGCCATTGTTTCTCGTCTTTATCCCGATCACCGTTCGTCTTCGCGTCCAAGGCGGCATCGCCAGCAGCTCCGTCATTATGATGCATCTATACGTGCATGGCTCGATCGACGCCGCTCTCTTGCTGAATGAGCTCGCGATTATCGCGATCGGGCTCGGCGTGGCGCTCGTCGTCAACGTGTATATGCCAGGGATCGATAAGCAGGTTCAACGGTATAAGGAGGACATCGATCGGCTGATGGCGGTCGTCCTCGAGGAATACGCCAAATATATGAAAGACGGGTACGGTCTGTGGGACGGGAAGGAAATGCTCGAGTTGTCCGACGTGCTGAGCAAAGCCAGAAACCTTGCGATTCTTGAAGTGGAAAATAACTTAACGCGCCGAAGCAATCCGTTCTACCATTACTTCGATCGGAAGCAGCAGCAATTTCAAATCTTGGAACGCATGCTGCCGATGGTGTCGCGCATGGACATTCGGCTGGAGCAGGGCATTCGGTTAGGGGAGTTCATCGAGAGCATCTCCGCCAGCCTGCGTCATCCCGCGCCGGACGACTTCGTTCGCCACGCGGACAAGCTTCGTTCGATTCGGGAGCTGCACAAGGGGCTGCCGATGCCGGAGACGCGGACGGAGTTCGAAAACCGCGCCATCCTCTACGGTCTCGCGAACGAATTGGAGAGCTTTATTCGAAAAGGGTAAAGCGCCGAACGCAAAGGTCGGCGCTACGGTTTCGACGGTTTATTTTCTTTGTAAACGGGGAAGTCGATCTTAAAGACGATCGACGCGATGCGAATGGCGAACGTAACGGCAAGGCATAGATACATTGCGGCGGGACGCGGCATAAGCGGAGCGGTGAAATAATAGCCGGCGGCTCCGACGATGGAAGCGATCGCGTACACTTCCTTCCGGAAGACGAACGGGATTTCTTTCACGAATACGTCGCGAAGCACGCCGCCCCCGATGCCGGTGATGAGGCCCATCGAGATGACGATGAACGGCTCGTCGAAGCCGTGCCGGATGGCGGAGCTGGCGCCGACCGCCGTAAATACGCCGAGTCCGATCGCGTCGGAGACGAGAATGAACTTCTGCAGCCGATTGATGCGGTGATAGAACAGCCAGGTAAGCAGCCCGGCTCCCGTACTGACGAGAAAATAAACGGGATCCAGAAACCCTACGGGCGGCAAATTGCCGAGCATTACGTCCCGCACGAGCCCTCCTCCCAGAGCGGTCGCTCCGCCGAGAAACAACACTCCGAACAAATCGAGCTCTTTCTTTATGCCGATGAGCGCTCCCGACACTCCCGCCGCGAATACGCCCAAATATAAAAACATCTCGATAAGGAACAATGCCGTTCTACACCTTTCATGAACTCGCTTAAAGCTACAAGCTATTATAGGAATCTTTCCGCAACATGTCCAACCCTTTCCGCATAGCTATTACGGTAAGCCCGATCCGCGAATCCGAATCGAAGGTCGAAAGGGACGGTGTTGACGATGGCGGCGCCCATGCGGTTTCCGATCCCGGTGCAGACGGGGTCCTATATTGTTCCGAGCATCGAAGCGTACTACCCGATCGTATACGGCTTGCCGAGCCAGGCGGCGCAAGAGCGAATGAACGCCGCGATTCGCGCGCAAGCCGGGGCGATGATCGAGGAGCAGCGCACGAGCCAAGCGGCGGCGGGCGGGGGCGTTACGACGATGACGGGCTTATACGAAATCAAGTCGAACGAGCGGGGCGTGCTCAGCCTGACGCAAAGCAATTATGCGTATACGCCTCCGGCCGCGCACGGCATGACGCTGCTTCGTTCGCTCACCTTCGACGCCGCGACCGGCAAGTCGTACGCGCTCTCCGAGTTGTTCCGGAACGGGACTCCCTACAGGGCAGTCATCGACGCCGACGTCCGAAGACAGATCGAAGAGCGCGACGTGCCGCTGCTCGCGGACTTTGACGGCATCGACGCCGACCAGCCGTATTATATCGCGGACAAGGCGCTCGTCGTGTACTATCAGCTATACGAATTGGCGCCGTACGTATACGGCTTTCCGATGTTTCCGGTATCGGCGTACGCCTTGCAGGAGTACGTCGTCGAGGCGGGGCCGCTCGGCAGGATGCTGGCCGGCGTATAGAAAGCGAATGCACCTAGGCGGACCTGGACGAATATACTGTCCCGGGTGGTGATGCTTGATGACGCAGGAACATTACGGGTATCGCGCGGGCGACATCTTAACCGCATGCGATAACGAGCTGAACGTGCCGACCGGATACCTCGGGCACGCCGCGATCGTCGTAGACGACGAGCATATTATCGAAGCGGTCATAACGTACCCGTACGTCCAGGTCGCGCGCGTCGAACAATTCTTGCGCGTGCATCCGAAGCATGCGCATTATCGACCGATCGCGCCGGAGCTCGGCCGGTCGGCGGCGAAATACGCGATCTGGTACTATCAGCAAAGCAATCATAATAAAGCGATGGGCGTCGTTATTCCGCCGTTCTCGTTTTCCGACCGCATTCCGCTGCAGGATCCTTGGTCGTCGATCTACTGTTCGAAGCTGGTGTGGTTGAGTTATTATTACGGGGCAGGGTATCCGTTTTACAATGATTTTTATTTATTTACGCCGGAGGACCTGGACGCCGTGCTGTCGACGGATCCGAATTTCCGTCTGATGCACAAACATCCCGAGTTTTTGTTTCTCGTCAATACGTAATCCGGGCAGGCGGGACGTTCACCTATTTTCCGAAGGCTGGGCGAATCACCACTCCACCGATGTACCCCCGACATATGATGGGATTGTGCTGATGCACGAAACCACAAACATGAAGGAGCTGTTCGACTATGACGGGTTTGGGTAACTTCGGTGCGAACATGGGAGTGCATGCCGGCGTAAACGCGAATGCGCACTTGAACGCTCACGCGGGCTTCGGTCACGGAATGGGCGGTTACGGTATGGGTTACGGCTACGGCGGCTATTCCAGCGCGGGCGCGATCTTGGTTCTCTTCATCCTGCTCGTGATTATCTCCCGCACGATCTACGCGTAAGACGTGCGCGCGAGGCGGGAACGGCGGCGCGGCGCGCCGTTCCGGACGGCAACCTTCGAACGGTGGACATCGGCTTGGAACCGTCCAGGGTTGCATTGCCCCTAGAAGCTCATCGATGCTTCCGGGGGCAATGGCCCCATGCTCGGTCGGCGGCGGCTACATAGGACGAATAAGGCTCGAGGCGCTCCGCGTCCCGAGTTTTTTTGTATAATAAGGGTGTGGAAAAAGGAGGAGACGCGGGTGCTGAGCTTGGAACAAAAGAAGTTAATCCTCGACGTGCTTCGCAAGGAACGGAGAAGCCTCTTCTCGAAGCATAAGGGAAAGCTGCTCGAGAAGACGATCGAAGACCTCGGTCAGATGGTACGCAACGAGGAAGTGAACGCGAAGGACCGTCCGAGAATGTGACGGCTTCGCCGGGCAATTAGGCTTGGTCCGGGACTAACGTCGGATGACGCCGCCCACCTCCCGCGCATAGGATGAAGGGAACGACTTACGATTTCGTTCGGCAAGGGAAGGGAGGTGTCGAGGTTGGCGGTTCCGATTCTGATTATCGATCCGGGCCACGGCGGCAACGACCCTGGCGGCGGTTCGAACTCGCTGTGGCTGGAGAAACATCTCGTGCTCCAGATTTCGTTATACCAAGCGGAGCGGTTCGGCGAGCTCGGCGTGCCGGTAACGCTCACGCGGCGGACGGATACGACGCTGGCGGCGTCCGACCGCGCCGAGATCGTGCGCGAGAGCGGCGCGCGGTACTGCATCTCGAACCACATCAATGCGGGCGGCGGAGACGGCGTCGAAGCGATCCATTCGATTCATTCGGACGGAGCGCTCGCGAGGCGCATCGTCGACGCGATCTCGACGCGGGGCCAGAACGTCCGCCGGGTGTTTACTCGAACGCTGCCCGGCGATCGCACCCGAGACTATTATTTCATGCATCGGGAGACGGGCGGGGTGCAGACGGTCATCGTCGAATACGGCTTCGCCGACTCGCCGGGGGACGATATTACGCAGCTACAGACGCAGTGGAAGTCGTACGCGGAGGCGGTCGTCATGGCGTTCTGCCGGCATATCGGCCATCCATACGCGCCGCCGCGCGCGGTATCCAGCGGTTCGACGGGCGGCGCTTCCGGTCGGCAGCCGGAGGTGCAAGCGGCGATCGGCGTCGTCGTGAACGGCGCGGCGAGGGGATCCGGTTATTTGATCGATAATGTGTCGTACGTGCCCGCGCGCTTGCTGACCGAGCTATTCGGAGCGACGGTCGGGTGGGACGGGAGCAACGTAACGATTCGCACGGACAACGACGAATAAATCGTTGCCTGAACGGCGGGGACTTTCCCCGCCGCTTTTTTTTGTAATGACTTTCTCGGTTTCGGAAGAGGCTATAAGGGAACGCAAGAGTGGCTAGGGGGACGGAGAACCGATGGAACGGCGCAACGCAACGAAACTGCATGTCGCGATCGACGCGCTTCCGGATTCGGAGGGCTATGTCCGCGAGATGTTGTCTTACCTGCAATACGCCCGCCGTATCGCGGGATTTACGATTCATTCGGAGTCGCCCGCGCCGCGCGGCGGATCGTCGACTCCCTCGAAGTCGTTCGACAGGCTCGTTCGGTGGAAGATCAATCAACAGCTCGTCCGCGTGAAGGCGGTCTCCTTGCGGGGCGAAGCGCTCGACATGGCCTGCAAGATTCTAAACTACGATCTCGACGACGGGACGGTCAGCCTCTACGATGTCGACCGCAAGCAAGTCGAGCTCCTCTCCCTCGGCCAGATCGAAGACATGAGACCGGCGCAAGGGTAGACGGCGGGCGATGGTGGAATCTGGCGGTCCGAGAGCCGCATAAGGGGAGCGCGGCCGTCGGATAATAGAGTTACCACAGCAGGGGAGGTGACAACCATGGGTACAGGTTCTAACAGCTCTAACGATTTGGTTGTACCGCAAGCGTCTCAGGCATTGGAGCAATTGAAGTTCGAAGTGGCCCAAGAACTCGGAATTCAGATTCCACAAGACGGTTACTATGGGCATATGGCGACTCGCGACACCGGTGCGATCGGTGGTCACATTACGCGTCGTCTCGTTCAAATCGCTGAACAATCGCTGGCGCGCCGTTAAGGAAGAGTTCGGTCAGCCGGAGAAAAACCCTTGCCGAGGCAAGGGTTTTTCTCTGCGCTCCGAGCGCTCGCGAGGAGCGACGCTATGCCGAAAATTGGTAATTCCGTCGTGCATAGCGACGCGTCTCTCGATACAAAATAGAGTTACTACAGCAGAGGAGGTGACACCATGGGTACAGGTTCTAAAAGCTCGAACACATTGGTAGTGCCGCAAGCATCGCAGGCGCTCGACCAACTGAAGTACGAAGTAGCGCAGGAACTCGGCATTCAGATTCCGCAAGACGGCTATTACGGTTATATGGCGACTCGCGACACCGGTGCAATCGGTGGTCACATTACACGCCGCCTAGTTCAAATCGCGGAGCAAACGTTGGCCGGCCGATAAACCGAATGGATTTCCTCCTAGACGAAAGAGCCCGGGTTCTTGCCCGGGCTTTTTTGTGCGGCGTTCGATAAAAAAAGGTTGCGAGTTCCTCCCTAACGAGTACAATGGATACAGTTGCCAGTACAAGCAAGCATCCGTCAGAGGGGGAACGATTGACTACGTGAATGCGATCGAGAAGCGAATTGATGAACTGCACCGGTTTCGTCCGGTAACCGAGCCTCCGGAAGGTCACGCCGAATTCTGGGAACGGACGACGAAGGAAGCGATAGGAAGCGCTTTCGAACACGAACGGGTCGAGATCGAAACGCCGATGCCCGGCATGAAGGCGTACGACGTCGCGTTCGAAGGTTTTTCGGGTACGACGATCCGCGGACTGTACATGGTCCCGGCGTTTATCGAGGGGCCTTACCCCTGCATTTTGACGTTTCCAGGTTATACGGGCGGCAAGGGGTTGCCGGAAGCGTATGCCCGTTGGATTCTAATGGGGGTCGCCGTATTCGCGGTCGATGTCCGGGGACAAGGCGGAGAGACGGGAAACACGTTGGATTCCGAATTCGGTATGGTCCGCGGCTGGATCACGCAAAACATAACGGATCCGGAGCGCTGCTATTATAAAGCCGTTACGGTAGATTGCCTTCGGGCCGCGCAGTGGATGTCGGAGCAACCGGAACTGGATCCGAAGCGACTGGGGGTCGTCGGCGGCAGCCAGGGAGGCGGCTTGGCGCTGCTCGTTTCCGCGCTGCACGAGAGAATCGGTTTGACGGTGGCGGACATTCCGAACATGTGCCATATGGACCATGGCGTCTTGCATTCGACGGGGTCCTTGACCGAGGTCGCCGACTTCGGCCGCCGTTATCCGGAGCTGCTGCCGCAAGCGCTTCGCACGCTCGGCTATTTCGATTTGCTGCATCTGGGCCATCGGATCACCCGCCCGCTGCTGATGTCGGTCGGACTGAAGGATACGGTTTGCCTGCCGGAGCAGGTGTTTCCGATGTACCATGCGGCGGCGTCCGAAGACAAGGCGCTCGAAATTTTCCCGTTCACGGGCCATGCCGTAGAAGCCGCGCAGACGCGAAGAGGGATGGAGTTCGTAAGGGACCGTTGGTTCCGATAATAGGTTTCCATTAACACGATTCAAGGGGGAGACTCGCATGGTCAACAATGCTAAGGGGTATCGCGTATGGTACATTCCGGATGGGTACATCCCGCCGATCAGCACCGGATCGCTCGTCAGTCACGAATCGATCTGCGTCTTGAACGCGAACGAGGAAGCCGCGAATTTGAGCGTGACGATTTATTTCGAGGACCGCGATCCGATCGAGGAGGTGCCCGTACGCGTCGAAGGCCGAAGAACGGCGCACGTGCGCACGAGCACGCTCGAGAAGGACGGGGAGTCGATCCCTGTCGGCGTTCCGTACGCGATGGAAGTGCGGAGCGACGCGCCGATCATCGTGCAGTACAGCCGAATGGACGCGACGCAGCCGGCCAATACGTTGGCGACGACGATGGGCTTCCCCGTGGCGTAATCGAAAATCGAATCTATGATTGTACCGCGAAAGAAGGGCTGCCCTTGAGGGCAACCCTTCTTTCGCTTTCGATTACCGATTCAATTCCCACCAGACGAGGTACTCGTACGGACTCTGAGTCGTCCACGTAGACGTCGTAATGTCGTAGATGCCGAAGTGCAAGTGCGGCAGGAACAAGCCCTTCGTGCCTTCCGGACCGTATCCGGTGCTGCCGACATATCCGATAAGCTGTCCTTGCTTGATCGCGCCGCCCTTAACGAACGTCTGGCTGTATTTCGATAGGTGGGCGTAGTAGAACGCGGTCGCGCTATCTGCCTTAACGGTTAAACGGTAGCCTCCGTATGTGTTCCAGCCGACGTTGAGAATCGTGCCGTCCGCCGCCGCGTACACCGGCGTTCCTTCCGGCGCGAAGATGTCTACGCCCTCGTGCGTGCGAACGGCGCCGCCGTCCGGCGTCCAAGTTCGCGCGTCCGCATAATTGTTCGTGAACGGCGTATACGTACCCTTGGCGAGCGGGAACAAGCCCGTCTTAAATTTCGAAGGAGCGGTCGGGACAGTAATGCGGAGGCCCGGCCAAATCGCGTTCGGATTCGCGAGCTGCGGGTTCGCGTTGATCAGCGCCTTGAGCGGAATGCCTGCGCGGGTCGCGATGCCGTACATCGTATCGCCCGCTTTGACGACGTAGTTGCCTTGGTCGGGAACGGTCAGCCGTTGGCCGATCATGAGCGACGTCGTGGAGAGGCCGTTCAAGGTCATCAGCTCGCTCACCGTCATCCGGTTGGCGGTGGCGATCCCCCATAGCGTATCTCCCGCTTTCACCGTATAGACGGCTGCGGAAGCGACGGAGGCGAATGCGGAAGCCGTGACGAGCAGCGCCGCGAGCGCGAGCGCGATTTTCTTCATGCGTGGAAGCAACCCCTTCTCGTTGGTGTCTATCGATAGAATAATAGAATTCGATGTCGGGATGTAGTTGTAAATGTTGGTCGGATCGAGGACAATAGGGGTTACTTGTCGATAAAGGAGGGATTCGAATGAAGCGATTCAGCGAGATGTCGCCGGGCGAGCTGGCCGCGGAAATCGAACGGTTGCGGTCGGAACTCGAGCGAAGCGCATCCGAAGGCGAGAAGGGCGTGCTGCGACAGCGATGGCTGCTCGCGAGGTCGTACGCGGTAAGGGATGCTTCGTTCCCGCCGGGGCGCTATCGCGTCGAAGATACGGGAGTCCCGTTCACGCTCTTGTACGTGAACGGCGTCATGGGCTGGGGGACGACGGAGGACGGTCAAGAAGCGGCGTTCCCCTTGGCGGTGCTCCGACGCGAGGAAGAGAATAACGCCGGCAGGTAACGAAAGTTACATCGCCGACGCATCTTCGAGCCGCTGTTTGGCGCGGTGTTTAATTTGCGTCCGTAAAATATAACCGCGCAGCGCGTTGAGATGATCCGGCTCGATTTCTAGAAAGCGCGCGCCGATGTAAGTGGATCCGTCTTCGGTCGTCTGCTTGCGGGAAATTTCGATCTTGCAGGGGACGCCGCCGTTAATGTCGAGTTCGACGTCGGCGACCATCATCGCCCGCGTTCCGGGATCGACGCCCAGCGTAAAGCCGATGCCGCCGAGGCTGACGTTGCGGACGTCGATCGCCGTAGGCGTGCCGAGCTTGTCCTCGCCCCCGTTCGACCATCGAAGGGAACGCATACGTCCGGAATCGCTCACTTCGATCCGAGGGAATTGCCGACGCGTCGATAACCTTTGATTTTCCGGAGGATTCAGCACCATCATCATGCCATGATCCTTCGCGATGACGGAGGACGGCAAGATGAGAAACCCGTTATTGGAATAAACCGTCAGCTTGACCGGGTCGCCCGGCTTGTACATTTTCGATTGAGGCATTTCGATTTCAAGAATATCTCCTTCGATATAGGAGACCATGCCGGTCGAGATATAATCGTCTTTCTCGACGGACACGCGCGACCCGACGGTGATCGCGTTCTTCTGATGGTGCAAAATCTCGGTTACCCGCATGAACGACATGGATGCAGCCTCCTAGGTGTGACATGGATCGGTCCATCGTGGAACAAAAGAAAACGCCCGCCGAAGGCGGACGATCCGGAACGATTCGTACGCTCCTATTCGGCAACCCGGCCGCCGTAGCTTTCGCCTTAGGCCCGTGGCTTTGCGTCTCCGACTTTCGTCGGGTTTGCCTTGTTCGATTGGAACATTTTATACTATTAGTTATTATTATATGGCTTAGTTCGAAAGTTGCAAGCGAAGAATGCGGTTTTTTCTAACAGATCCGAACGAAGGGGAACACGCGAAATGAAAATCACGAGAATCGAAACCGACGAGGCGCTGCAGCAGGCGTTCCTCATTCGATTGGAAGTATTCGTAGACGAACAGAAGGTGCCAAGGGACCTGGAGATGGACGAGTTCGACGCGTCGCCGCAGGCCGCCAAGCATGTGTTGTTGGAGGTTGACGGCGTCCCTGCGGCAACGGGCCGATTCATCGAATACAAACCCGATACGGCGAAGATGCAGCGGATCGCCGTGAGACTGCCGTACCGCGGGAAGGGCGTCGGGAGGGCGTTAATGCAAGCGCTGGAGACTTGGGCGAAAGGGGAAGGGTTCGCGTATTCGCTGCTGGACGCGCAATGCCAGGCGGAACCGTTCTACCGCTCCCTCGGGTACGAGACGGTATCTCCGGAGACGTTCCTCGACGCGGGCATTCCTCACGTGCGGATGAAGAAGGCATTGTAAATTGTTGTGGAAAACGCGGAAGACCGAGCTAGGGAGAGCTCAGTCTTCTTTACGTTAAAAGAGAGGTAAATTGTCGAGATTGTTGTCCGTTCGCCCGTCCGGGTTCGATCGAAGATGCTCTTCTTGATCCCGCCCTTTAAAGACGCTCACATTGAAAATTTCGTTGTTCCTCGCCATCGACTGAGCCGTTTTATAATCGACGACTTTGCCGGAGGAAAACTTGAGCTCGACGATATCGCCGTCCCCGTTTTTTCGAACCGCCACGACTTCCTCTTGCCGACGCATGCCTTGTCCGGATGTTTGCTGTTCCATCGTAATCGCCTCCCGCTTTAAGATTGGCCTTCGGGAAGGGCATTATTCAGAACATAAAAGACGAGACCGGGAGGCATGGGCTCCGGTCTCAGTAACGTATAAGCGATTATTCGAATTCGTATTCGGTCTGTTGTTCGATGAACCGCATGGCGCCCGTCTTGCCGACGTAGTCGTCGCGGTTATCCGCGTAATGCATTAACCAGATGCGTTCTTGAATCGCTTCCGGCAGCGTCAACAATTCGTCCAAGGTCGTATGGACGAGCCCCGGACCGGTTAACTGGCATTCGTGCAGGATGTGCTTGCATCGGCCGGCGTTCGTCAAGTCGGTCAATAGGGCGGGGTCGAACGTCATATCCGAACTGTAAAACACGATTTCGTTCAACAGCAGCGCGTAACTCGGCTTGTTCGGAATATGTAGAGTCCGGATCAGCTCCAGGACGAAGCCGTCGCTGATCTCGAACGGAACGCCTTCGTCGATCTCGACGACGTCGAAGTAGCAATCGAGCGAATCGCAGCCGGTGCTAAGATCCTCCAATGCCCCTTTAAGGCTTGTCTCCCATAACGCCTCTCGAATCGAGGAGGGGACGAAGAGAGGGATCTTCTTCTTATGTACGTACATTAAGGCGAAGGCAAGTTCTTCGATGCCGCCGATATGATCTCCGTGAATATGCGTGACGAGGACCCCGTCGATCTCTTGAACTCCGATTCCCGCGCGATAAAGCGCATACGGCGCCGTTACGCCGCAATCGACTAACAGGCGGTAACCGTTCGCGACAACGATCGCGTTATTGTTGAAATACTTCTTCGCGAACGCATTGCCGGTCCCGATCATCTGGATACGAATGCTCACTTGCCGACCTCCCTGCATGACCAACTGTAGCATAACCACTTTACCATGATTACGGAAAAAACGGAAGATTAGCGTCGTCAACTTTCGGAGGGTCGGAATACGATGTTAGGAGGAAGGGAGGGGCCGGAAATGGAAAAACCCGCGCCGGCGTGGGTACGGGTCATGGGATATGTAAGGATAGGAGCTTATGCGTTCGGCCGCTGGTACGGCAGATGTCTCGGATTTCTCGAGATGTCGCCTTTATTTGCCCGCCATCATTCGAACGATGACTTTATCGAGCCGCCGGCTGATCGCTAACACGTCCGGATGCCGAAAATCGTATTTGTATTTTTCGGCGGTCGTCTCCAGCATCTTCTTCAGCTTGGCGAATTCCTTTTCGATCGTGGCGTTCGACATATACCTCTTCCTTTACCTCTGCTGTAATTCAATGGTATCAATAATATCCCAAAATGGTCCGAAAAAGGAAACAATATGGGTACGTGAAATTTCGTTTACGAAGGCGGTAAAACATGCTATAATCTGCTTTTGATTTCCTTGCGCCCACTTCCAGTAATTTCCGGAAAAACTTTCGCGAACCGACACCGCAACTCTCTCTGCAATTAAGAGTATATAGGAGTGCACTGAACATATGGAGGGAATCGCATGAAAATCCGGAATATCGCGCTTGGCATTCTCGCCCTTACGCTGATCGGCGGAGCTACGGCCGGGGCCGACGAGGTGATGCAGACGTGGAAGGGGAAGAAGGTACGCGTCGTGGTCAACGAAGCGGAGCTCGACGGAGGCGGTATCCAAATCGACGGGAAGACGTACTTGCCGATTCGCGCCTTGTCGGACACCTTGCAAGCACTCATTAAAGCGGAATCGGATACGGTACATATTAATAAACCTAACGTTCACTTGCTGCTGTTCACGGGAGACAGGAACGCGATGAAGCCGTTCGGGAACGTCTACCAAGGCACCTACGACTTCTCTGTATTCGTCCAGGTCGATAACCTGCGAACGAAGGCGCATTCGATCAAGACGACCGTCGTCGATCCGCAAGGCCAGACCGTCGACGCGTTGGTTTACAAGATGACCGACGAGAACCGGGAGAACTTCTGGTACGCGACCTCTCCGTTCAAGATCGATTTCAAATCGACGGGTCAGTATAAGATCAAGTTTTATATCAAGCAGACGGAAGACAGCGAGTTCGAGCTTCTGAGCGAGAAGGCCATTCTCTCCATGAAGAAAGAATAAATCAACGCGCATAGGCAACAATCTTTAGAGAAGCTAGAAGCGGAAAGGGGTCGGCGCATGACGGATCAAGACCGCGCAGCGGCAGGAGAAGAAGAAGAGTCAGTATATGTCGTCACCGACGAGAACGGCGTAGAGCGCGAGCTGGTGCCGGTATACACGTTCGATTACGAGGAGAACGAATACGTCGTGTTGATCGATCGCAACGATGCGGAAGCGGACGGACTCATCCTTCGCATCGAACAAGACGGGGACGAGGTCGTGCTTGCGAACATCGAGGACGACGACGAGTGGAACGCCGTGTTGGATATTTATAACGAGCTGCTCGAGGAAGAAGAAGAGGAACAATAAAAAAACAGAGGCCGCGGCCTCTGTTTTTTTGTCTTATTTTCTAGGATTAAAATACATAATGCGGCCGTTGAACAAGTGGAGCTCCGTCTTCAGCGTCCTGGCCAAATATTTACAAAGCTCGTTGCCCTTCGACTTGTCGGCGTGCGTGCTTCCGTCCGGCAAGACGACTTGGATGTAGTGCCGCTCTCCGCCGTCGTCCGTCTTCTCGGTCCCGACGCCGAAGACGATGTACTTGTACGGCTCGTCCTTCGCCTTCAAGTAAAACCATACGCCTTCCCCTTCCGGCTTCTTCTCGATCGTATAAGGGAAAGCGGCCTCGTCGTAACTCCAATCGAGCTGCTGACCGGTCTTGGACGTCTGCTCCTTGTACCGGCCTAGATATTGCTCCAGCTCCTCCAGCGTGACGGACGGTACGGAAGAGCCCTCCGTGAAATAAAGGTATGCGCTCTGACTCATGAGACCCGTTACACCCACTTTGCGTCTGATGGTTCCATATTAGCAGGTTTATCCATACGTGACAACGATCCGGAAAAGGGACAGGCTTGCCTCGCCGCGGCGAATCCCTTATAGTGTTACCACAAGGATCTTATCCTTGGATGGATGCCGGGAGCTTTCGATTTTTAACCGAGAGGGAGGATGACAATGATGATGTTTGACCATATGTACGACGAGACCGAGAACGCGAAAGTCGACTTTTTCGGATACGCTTCGGAGCGGGCGCGTTATGATTTCGCCATCGTGTATACGAATCGTTTCTTCGGCAAGCCGTTGGTCGTGTGCATGCAGACAGGTCGTTCTTCGCTCCTCTGCGCGGACGATCTGGCGAACACGGAAAACTTGCAGCGCACGTTCGCCATCGCCGATGCGGAAGAAGCTCGCGAGCTGGCCGCGCTGTTGAAGCAGCGGGTGCCGCTGCTGGATTTTAAAGAGCAATATTGAGTTCCGCGATACGGTAAAAGAAAGCCGCGCCCCGAACGATTCGGGGCGCGGCTTTTGTTGTTTGCGGGAGCGGCCCTGCCTCGGATCATTCGTTGATCGCGCGCTCCTCGATGATGACCTTCACGTTTCGAATCGACTTGTCTTCGGGACCTTGCACCGGAAGGCCGATCTCGACGTGTTCGGTAATATAATCGATGTTTTCTTGCGAGATGACCTCGCCCGGCAGCAGGATCGGAATGCCCGGCGGATACACCATGATGAATTCGGCGATGATCCGTCCGTCCGCTTCGGCGAGCGGCACCGATTCGGTCTCGGCGTAGAACGCGTCCCGGGGGGACAGGGCGAGCGTAGGGGTTTTCGGATTTTTCACGATCAGGTTCTTCATCTCCGCGGCGCCGGACTGCTCCGCGGCGATGCCGTGGAGCGCGTCCAGCAGCTTCGCGACCGTATCCTCGTTGTCGCCCGGGGTAACGATGCACAAGATGTTGTACATGTCGCTCATTTCCACTTCGATGTTGTAACGTTCGCGAAGCCGCTTCTCCGCGTCGTAGCCCGTAATGCCGAGTCGGCGCACATGGATGGTCAGCTTCGTCGGATCGTAATCGAACGTCGCTTCGGCGCCCAAGATGTCGTTGCCGAAGCAATACAGTCCGGGGATGGCGTTGATGCGCTCCCTTGCGTGCCGGGCGAGGCCGATCGCGCGTTCCGCGAGAGCGCGGCCGTTCATCGCGAGGGTGCGGCGGGCCGCGTCCAAGGAAGCGAGCAGCAGGTAAGACGTCGACGTCGTCGTGAGCATCGACAGAATCGCCTGCACCCGCTTCGGGTTGACGCGGCCGCCCCGAATGTTCAGCACCGAGCTTTGCGTCAGCGAGCCGCCGAGCTTATGGACGCTCGTCGCCGCCATGTCGGCGCCGGCTTGCATCGCGGAGAGAGGCAGTTCCTCGTGGAAGTGGATGTGCACGCCGTGCGCCTCGTCTACGAGCACCGGGACGTCGTACGAGTGCGAGAGCTCGACGATCTCCTTCAGGTTCGCGCTGATGCCGAAATACGTCGGGTTAATGACGAGCACCGCCTTCGCGTCGGGATGTCTCTCGAGCGCGCGCCGCACGGAGCGGGTCGTGACGCCGTGGGCGATGCCGAGCTGCTCGTCCATGGCCGGCGACAAGAAGACCGGCCGGGCGCCGGCGAAAATAATCGCCGACATGACGGATTTATGCACGTTGCGAGGAACGATGATTTTCTCCCCCGGACCGCAGACGGACATGATCATCGTCTGGATGGCGCCGCTCGTGCCTTGCACGGAGAAGAACGTATGGTCGGCGCCGAACGCTTCCGCGGCCAGCCGCTGCGCCTCGAAGATGGCGCCGGAGGGCTGGTGCAGGTCGTCGAGCGGCGCGATGTTGATCAAGTCGATGGACAAGGCGTTGTCGCCGATGAACGAGCGAAACTGCGGGTCCATGCCGACACCTTTCTTATGTCCTGGGATGTGGAATTGCAGCGGGTCTTTCGCGGCGTGCGCAAGCAGCGCATCGAACAGCGGGGTGCGGGTTTGGTCCACGCGGGAGTCGCCCCTTTCGTGTTGGGTTTTTGCGAAAACGCAATAGAATTGAGTATAGCAAAAATGGCAGATGTTTCAATAACGATTTTTTCTCGCATATAGTGTTGCTTCCTCGGGCGAAAATAACCGGAAAAAGCGGCGGGACCCGCCGGAGGGGAGGAACGCGATGCTTAAGACTCGGCAACGGTCGTTCATCGGTCGTCTGTCGTCCGGGAACGCCTTCGTTTGGAAGCTGTTATTCATCATGTTTTCGATCGAATTCGTGAAGGGCGCGCTGCTCGTCTCGGTGTTGCCCGTGTACTTCTCTCGGGAGCTCGGCTTGTCCGCTTACGTGTTAGGCTGGGCTTTCTCGCTGCAATACGTCGGGGACAACGCGTTCCGCGCTCCGGTAGGGTGGATGATCGACCGCTTCGGGTACCGGCTGCCGATGTCGGCGGGGCTGTCGCTCGGCTTCGCGGGCGTCGCCGCGCTCGCGTGGCTGGACGGCGCCGGTTGGATGCTCGCCGGTTGCTTCCTCCTCGGCGCGGGCACGTCGCCGTTGTGGCCGTGCGTCGTTTCCGGCGCGACGGAAGCGTCGGGCGCGTCGGCGAGCGGCCGGGCCATGTCGGCGATTTACATCGCGTCGTTCGTCGGAACGGGCGCCGGTCCGATCGCGATCAACTATCTCGCGGCCGACGACGATATGCGCCTGCCGTTCCTCGCGTGCCTCGCCTTGTCGGCCGGGGCGCTCGCCGTCGGCTTCTTGCTTCCGGGACGGCCGTTCGCGACCGGCGCCGGCAAGCGAACGGCGCAGCCCGCCTCGATGGCGGCCGGCATGCTCGAGACGCTGCGGGGCGTTCGAGGCGGCGCGCTGCTATACCCGGCCATGTTCCTGCAGACGCTGGCGCTCGGGCTGCTGACGCCGGTCGTGACGTTGTACGCTCGCGAAGATATCGGGCTTCGCCCGGACGAGTTCAGCGTGCTGCTGCTGACCGGCGGAGGCGCGTCGCTGCTCTTGCTCCTTCTCGTCGGACGTCTCGCCGACAAATACGGCACGCGGGCGTTCCTGCTCGCCGGCATCCCGCTGACCGCGGCGTCGACGGCGGGCGTCGCGGCGGTCGCGAACCGGACTCAGCTGTTCCTCGCCGTCGTCGCTGTCGCGATCGGGTACGCGCTGCTCATCCCCGCGTGGAACGCGTTCGTGGCGGGCGCGATCCCGAAGGAACGGCGCGGCAGCGCCTGGGGCGCGTTCCTCGCGATCGAAGGGTCCGGCTTCGTCGTAGGACCGATTGTTTCCGGCTGGCTGTGGGAGAGTTGGAGTCATCGGGCGCCCTTCTACGCGAGCGGCGCCGCATTGGCGACGCTGTTCGTTCTTTATCTGTTCATTTCCTTCCGAAAATCGGATGTGTTACGATAGACATTGTCGGCTTGGAAGGCCGGCGGTTCACAACCAGATGGAGGAACGGGAATGGATAAACGAATAGGCGTCATTATGGTTATGTTGATTACGATTTTCTTAGGTTTCGGCATCATTATCCCGGTCTTGCCCGAGATGATCGTGGGCTCCGGGGCGGAGCGGTTTCATCTATACGTCATGCTGGCCGTTTATTCGGCCGCATCGTTCGTCTTATCGCCGATCTGGGGCGCGTTGTCCGACCGGATCGGACGCAGGCCCGTCTTAATGACGGGGGTGCTCGGCTTCAGCGCGAGCTTCCTGCTGTTCGGGTTGTCCGACGGCAACCTTGCGCTCATGTACGCGTCGCGCGTCCTCGGCGGCATCTTCTCGGGCGCGACGACGGCGTGCGCGGTCGCGTACGTCGCGGACATCGTGCCGGAGGAGCGCCGGACGCGCGCCATGGGCCTCGTCGGCATGTCGATCGGTCTCGGGTTCATCTTCGGGCCCGGCATCGGCGGCTTGCTCAGCGTCTTCGGCAACGAGGTGCCGTTCTTCGCGGCGGCGGGCCTCGCGTTCTGCAATTTTTTGTTCGCGCTCGCGATGCTGAGCGAGTCGCTGCCGCCGGAGCGCCGGCGCGTCAGGACGGCCGGGCCGAAGACGTCGCGGTGGACGGCGTTCCGCGGACCCATCGCTTATCTGTTCGTGCTCATGTTCGTGCTCACGTTCGCGCTCGCCGGGCTCGAGTCGACGCTTCAGTATTATCAGATCGAGCGGTTCGAGGCGACGCCGCAGGACATCGGCGTCATGTTCCTCGTGAGCGGCATTGTCGGCGCGCTCATACAAGGCGGCTTCATTCGCCGTTACGCGAAGCCGGGAACGGAGCCGACGCTCATTCGCTTCGGTCTGGTCATACAGGCATTGGGCTTCGTCCTGCTGCTGTTCTCCCGGGACGTCTGGACGGCGTCGCTGTTCATGAGCGTCTTCGCCGTCGGCAACTCGCTCCTTCGTCCGTGCGTCACGTCCCTGATTACGCAGACGACGCAAGCGGGGCAAGGCGTGACGGGGGGGCTCAGCTCCTCCATGGACAGCCTCGGCCGCATCGCCGGTCCGCTCGTCGCCGGCGGATTGTTCGAAGCGCAGTCGTCGCTGCCGTTCTTCGTCGGGGCGGCGGTGTCGCTCGCGGCGATGCTGCTGCTCGGACGGTTCGTCGGTCTGCAACGCCAAGGCGTCGTCGGCGCCGCGAAATAAAGAAGACGCCTCCGCGGAGGCGTCTTCTTTATTTCCGGAAGCGGCTAAAACGACATTCGGTACAACGGCATTAGCGTTTCATACGTGCCGAGAATTTTCTCGTACAATGCCGGCCCGTCCGATAGCAGCGGATCGTCGCGGTCGAAGCGGATGCCGACGAGCACCTCGGATTGCTTCGTGCCGGCCAGCTTCGCGGCCATCCGGCGGAACGCGTCGTCGGTCATCTCGCGATGCGGCGTCCCTTCGGGCTTCATATGGTCCATGGACCATACGTACGACGACGGTACAAGCTTCTTGATTTTCTTAAGATCGCGTTCGAGCGCCTGCGCGAAGACGGTCTTCTTGTCGCTCTCGTAGATGATGGCGAATTGGGCGAACGCGTGCGACGCGAACATGCCGAATTGGAAATGCGGCAGCATCTTGTAACCGCGCTTATTCGCCGCCCAGGCGACCCAGGTGTCGTTCGGCGCGTGCACCGTGCGCCGGGCGTGCTTCGCGACATGGGGGAACATCTCCTCGCCGGCGAGCGCGGACAAGTCGGGCGCCAGCGCCTCTCCGAGCGCGGTCAGCTTCGGACGCACGCGCGCGATCAGCGCCTCCATGCGCGGTTCGAGACCCGGAATCGTAAAGACGTCGAAGTCCGACGGAGCGAAGGCGACGGCTTCGCGCCGCAGGTCTTGTTGCGGAATAACGGTCAAGCGGTTCTCCTCCTCCTCGAAGTCATTCTCCATTTTACGAA
The DNA here is from genome assembly GCF_005765165.1 of Paenibacillus antri. Lineage (NCBI taxonomy): Bacteria > Bacillati > Bacillota > Bacilli > Caryophanales > Paenibacillaceae > Paenibacillus > Paenibacillus antri. Next base: position 18,825 of record NZ_VCIW01000042.1, read on the forward strand.
AATTAGGCCCATAAACCAAGTTGCCAATTCATATGAATGAGTATAGTATAAAGGAAAGAGTGATTTTTCAGAATATTTAGTTATTAGTCATGATTTCCTTTGATACAGCTTGGGAGGGGATTGCCGTGAACAGAAGCTTTGAAGTGGAATACTGCAACTTGGACTTGCGATTCGATCGCCGGACAATCCACAACTTCATCAAGTCGTTGATTCAAGAAGGGTATTCGCTGTATTGGTCCGAGAACGAGTCGCACTTCATCGCGTCGATTCGAACCGGCCGCAGGCTCGTGAAGCTAAAGTTCCAGCGCGTCGGGGAGAGGTTTAAGCTAGTAGGCAATTATTCGTTCCGGGACGAGAAGCTCGTCGAGTTGATGGAGCGGATGATCGGGGCGACGCGCGGCCACGCCGTCGTGAAGCGGTTCCGCGACAGGCAGATCGTCATCGAAAACATTATGTTCGGGGAAATCATTCGGATGGTAGAAATTTCGGGAGTTGAGCATAAGGTCGTGTACCAGCGAGAATCGGTCGTGACGTTGGAGGATATCGCGAAGGCGTACCGCTCGACGCGAGCGGAGGAGCGCATTCCGGTCTTGAGGATGGAAATCGACTATGAATTGGCAACGCTTTCAGAGGCGCTTGCGTTAGGCCACCGCGCCGCGGCGGACGCCTGCCGTTCGAAGCTGGAGGAGCTGCGCCAGGAGATGCTGCTGCTGGAGGCATAACATCGAATCGCATAGCATGATGCGGCGCGGGCCGGGGGAGACCTCCGGTCCGCGCTTTGTTTCGCGCGCTTGCCGGCAGCGCCAAAGCACAGCGCTTGTCGCTGTGCACCGCTGCGGTGCACAACCACCGCTCCGACACGCAGCCACGCACAATCCTCTAGCCGATTGCACCGTCGTGCAGCGTATCCGCCTCGCCATGGTGCAATTATTACACCGCTGCGGTGCACAACCACCGCTCCGACACGCAGCCACGCACAATCCTCTAGCCGATTGCACCGTCGTGCAGCGTTTATTGCCTCGCCATGGTGCAATTATTGTACCGCTGCGGTGCACAACCACCGCTCCGACACGTCGCCACGCACAATCCTCAAACCGATTGCACCGTCGTGCAGCGTTTATTGCCTCGCCATGGTGCAATTATTGCACCGCTGCGGTGCACAACCACCGCTCCGACACGCCGCCACGCACAATCCTCTAGCCGATTGCACCGTCGTGCAGCGTATCCGCCTCGCCATGGTGCAATTATTGCACCGCTGCGGTGCACAACCACCGCTCCGACACGCCGCCACGCACAATCCTATAGCCGGTTGCACCGTCGTGCAGCGTTTATTGCCTCGCCATGGTGAAATTATTGCACCGCTGCGGTGCACATCCACCGCCCCGCCTCCGCATCCCTAGCCGATCGCAACGTCGTGCAGCGTATCCGCCTCGCCCCGCAGCTGCGGTTCTGCGGATACCTTTACACGCCCAATGACGATACGGCATCAAGGCGCGACGAACACCCCGAAATGGTAGGAGGCCGTATTCCGTTCGCCCCATTCGCCCCAAACGAGGAACCGATAATACCCGCCTCGCTTTGGCAGCATGAACCTCTCGGCATCGTGCATCGCGGCCGGCACCCACAGTCCGCCCGAACGGACAAGCACGCCGGAACGGTCCGGCGGGACGAGAAAGCGGATCCGAACGGCGGCGCCCGAGGCGGCTGCAGAGCTTTGCGCTTCGATCATCGGTTCGAGGGTGTCCGGCGGAAGCGGGCTCGAGCAGACGCTTTTCTCTTCGTCGACCGCCCAACAGTAGCCGCCGTCCAGCAGCGCGACGGCTTCGCCGTTCACCGTAATCGAGGGAACTATAGGTTCGTCCGGCAGGGGCTGCGTTGACCCCGCACAACCCGATAATAAGCAAATGATAACAAGCGCCTTGGCTCCGGAAATAACGAATCGCATCGTCGCAACCCTCCCGATCCTTCGACGCGACTTGTTGGGAAAATGTTCCTTCGAAATAACGTCGGATTCGATATTATTGGAACTGGACGAGCATTCGTGTAAAATAAGGAAGGTGCGAACAAGGGAGCTCGAATTATTTTCAAATACAAAGGATGATGATGAACAATGTCGAAACAGCAAATCGGCGTCGTCGGCCTCGCGGTCATGGGGAAGAACCTCGCCTTGAACATGGAGAGCAAAGGGTTCTCCGTAGCGGTCTATAACC
>NZ_VCIW01000043.1 GCF_005765165.1 Paenibacillus antri
CCCGAAGGACAAGATCCGCTCGACTTGCATGTATTAGGCACGCCGCCAGCGTTCGTCCTGAGCCAGGATCAAACTCTCCAAAAAGGGTAGTTCAATATGCTGCGCTCATTACAAGCTAGCTTTACTTCTTTAAAAAAGCATATGCGCTCATGTTCAGTTTTCAAGGAGCAAGCTTTATTTCATCATCGCCTCTTTTTTAGCGGCGACTTTTATATACTACCACACTCGCCTATCCGATTGCAACCATTATTTTTTTTACCAAATGGTCGTTCGCTCTCGGGGTCGTCCATTCGAACAACCGTTTTTGGCGTGCAGGAGATAATTTATCACATGACAAAACCAAAAGTCAAGGGATTTGCCCGAGGCAAATCCCTTCTCGTCTTCCGTATGTTAACTGATGTATTTCATCTCCAACACGTCCAGGCTCGGATCGGAGGCGACGAACACTTCCTGAATGAGCGAGCGGCGCACCAGCTTCTTAAGCACGAGATGGAGCTCGGTCTGCATGGAGCGCAGATCGGGATGCCGCTCCAGCTCCGCGGCGCTCCACGGCTCGGAGCGGCTGGACAAGATGCGCAGCAGCGGCCGGCAGCAATCCTTCAGCTTGGACATTACCGAGAAATCGCATGCCAAATGCGCGAGACGGACGCGTTGCTCCAACGTCTCCGTATTCGAAGACAGCTCTTCGTACAGCTTAAAGATACCCGGATTGATGCTTCTTACTTGCTTCCAGACGGTCAGCTCCGGCACATGCCCGCTCTCGACGACGGACATCTTAGCCCAATGATGGACGGCCGTCAGAATGTGACTATGCGCGTCCAGCAGATCTCCGGCCTCCAAGTCATTCTTGCTTAAGATGAAATGGCGCAAAAACAACGAGAATTCCCGAAACAGCCGCTCGTCCCGTTTCTCGGGCGTCACCGCGAGCAGCGTCTCTCGCTTTTCCTCGAGGAACCCTTGTTTATCCAATACGATCTCTCCCGCTAACAGCCATTGTTGCACGTCGCGATTGCCGGTCGGAGACAACAGCGCCACCAACGTCTCTCGGTCGTACCATCTTTCTTGTATGTAGGTCTTGTCTTTACTATAATGGTGGGTGAAGCATTGCTGACGATCGCTGTCGGTAACGATGATGATCAGCGCGTCGAAGCCGTCGATCAATGCGGAAAACTGCATCGGCTTCTCGATGTACGCCGCCGCGATCACATCCGATCTGTCCGCGTAATGCCGCTCGACGAACGATTTGATCATAACCCACAAGCCCCCATGTCTTTATCCGATACGCTTCGTGCATTTTGAGATAGAACATATATTCTACGGCGATGGGCGGTTTCCTGCCGAACGGCGAGCATTTTTTCAACCGAAAGAGGAGAAGATACGAATGCGCTTGAAATCAAGCAAGGTGAACGAATTCCGGTTATGGGGCTTGGTATTGATGCTGGCGGGCATGGGCTTCATGATCGCCGGAACGGCGGCGATCGTCTTTAAGTTTCCCGGTTCGGGCATCATTACCGGCATCGGGCTCGTCCTCGGACTGATCACGATGTTGGGCAGCATGGCGATTTACTTCTGGGCCGGCATGCTGTCGACTAGCGCGGTACAACTGCAATGCCCGGAATGCGGCGAGCTGACGAAGATGCTCGGCAAGACCGACCGTTGCATGTACTGCAAGACGATTCTTACGTTGGACCCATCCCAAGCGCGGAACTCTTAATGAAGGAAAAAGATGAGAAGAACCTCAGCATTCGAGGCTCCGCTCATCTTTTTTTATTTTCTATGAGATGAAGTTATTTATGATGCAACGTTTCGTCGATCGTGTTCCAGATCGCGTCGTTCGCGAAGTTGCGGCTCCACGCCGCGACGCCCGCGAGCCCGAGCTCCCGCGCGAGCTTGGCTCGCGCCTGCATCGAGACTTCGTCTTCGATCCAAATCTTCTTTACGGCGCCGTTCTCCTCGTACTGAACGTATCGTTGACCGGTTTTCTCGTCCAATGTCGGTTGTAAACCCTTCTCCTTGATTAAATCCGCTACGGCCTTCATGCCCACCGCTTTCGAAGACACCTTCTTTTTCCCGTCCACGGTTTCTTCGGTCCAGATTCTCGTGTAGAACGGCACCCCGAGCAGCAGCTTCTCCGCCGGCACGCCATGCTCTTCGATAATGACGCGCATCCCGTTCTCCACCCAAGGCAGCGAAGCGACGGAGCCGGCGACCGGACTCGACGCCCAATGCTCGTCGTATGCCATCACCATCATGTAATCGACGATGGACCCGAGCGCCTTCCGGTCGAGGAACTTCGACCACGTATCGCTGCCGCCGGCGAACGTCACGTCGATCGAGACGGTCAGTCCAGCCTCGTGCAGCAGAGGCGTCAGCTCGCGCATAAACTGCGTGAGATTCGGGCCGTCCTTCACGTGCACATTTTCGAAATCGACATTCAAGCCGTCCAGCTTGTACAGCTGCGCCCAGCTGACGAGCTGCCTCGCCATCGACATGCGCCGATCGTACGTCGATAACGCCTCCGCCGTCATATCCGGGTCGAAGTTGTTGCTGAAGAGCGCCCACACCTGATAGCCGCGGTCATGCGCCCATCGGACGTAGGCGGCGTCGGCTCGATTCTCGAGATTGCCTTCGCCGTCGATGACGTGGAACCACGTCGGCGAGACGACGTTCAGCCCCGGCATCGCTCCGAACTTCGTCGCGTCCGGATTCCGTTCGTACACTTGCTCCCAAGCGAGCACGATCTTCTTCCCCATCGGCCGATCGGGAACATAAGGAGCCGCTTGGGGTGCGTCGGGACCGGACACGATCTCCGCCCCGGCCCATCGAACCGCTCGTTCGTCGGCGAATCCGACATACCCCCGATCCGTCTGTACCTTATACCAGCCTTCCGCTTCGCCCCAGACGACCGCCCGTTCGCCGGGCGCCAGGTCGTCGACGATCGGGGCGCGCACCGTCGGTTCCGACCGGACGGCGACGTCCCGCGGCCGTTCTTCGCCGTCGGCGGGCGCCGGCGCTTCGATGCGCGCCAACGTATCGCCGGCGCGCGCGAGCGTCACGATCCCCGTATCCGCGGCTTCGGTGACGGTCAAGCCGTAAATCGGCAGGATCGGATCGACGGGGACGTAGACGACGCCGTCCTCCGCCAGCTCGACCGGGAAGCGCAGCTCGAACGGCCGGTCGTTCGACCAAGCCGTCAGCTGGTCGCTCACCAACCGCAGCACGCGATCCTTCGTCGCGATAATGACGGACGAGCTCGCCTCCTCGTAACGAATATTCGGATCGACGACCTCCTGCAGCAACGTCAAGGGGAGCTTCAAGCCTTCCCCCGCGCCGATCGCGCTTCCGTCCAGCGGGGCGCCTTGATAAAACACCGGCTTGTCCGAGCCGTAATCGGGGATGATGCGCGTATCGACGGGCCCGTAGTTGCGAAGGAACCAAACCAAGGCGACGCCGAGCAGCGCGATCGTCATGATTAGAAAGAATAGAACGGACCAACCTCGGCCGCGGTGCTTGCGTCTCGGCGGCGGTACGGTCGCTGTATGCACGGTGCCTCACCTCCGGAAGGAATAGAAATTTTAATGTGCCGAAAAATAAAAACGTGCCGAACCCTACCCGGGAATACGGCACGCGTCGATCAACCGAATGAAACTGTTCCTGCCCGTCAGTGCGAAACGCGCTTGGCGCACGCGCTGCAAATCCCGTACACTTCCATGCGGTGGCCGTGCACTTGGAACCCGGTATGCGTCGCGGCGGCGACCTCGATCTCCGTCAACGGCGGAAACTCGAAATCGGCGATCGTGCCGCAATGCTCGCAGATCGCATGGTAATGCTCCGACATATCCGCGTCGAACCGGCTGGAATCGTCGCCGTACGTCAGCTCCCGCACGAGCCCCGCTTCGATAAACACCTTCAAATTATTATATACGGTCGCCACGCTCATGCTGGGAAAACGGTCCGCAAGCGCCCGATAAATTTCGTCCGCGGTCGGATGGGTCATCGATTGCAGCAGGAAGGATAAGATGGCATACCGCTGAGGCGTCATGCGTACCCCGGTCGATTTCAGTTTATCCAGCGCCATATCTAGCTCCATCGCCATAAACGCTCCCCCCATCCTCGTTCCTGTTTATAGTCATTCTAAAAAGTCTTAGTTTATTGTACGTCGCATTCTCGCCGTTTGTCAACGAATGCGGCCGCCGCCGGCGCCTTTCACTTTTTTCCGGCGCCCGACAAAAACACGAAAACGCCGATCAGAATGAGCGCCCCGGCGACGATCAACGGACCGTTGTCCCCCGCGACGGGATCGAGCCCTTCGCCGCCGGTCGTCGCCCAGTACGCCGCGAACAGCAGCCCGCCACCGATGAAGGCGTATTGCGCGAGCGACGAGCGGCCGCGCTGCGGCGACGCCGCGCCCGAGGTTTCGCCGTCGAATCGGTTCATTCGTTCCGTCGTCTGCAGCGCATCGAACAGGGCGTACAAATAGATAACCGGAATGAGGATGCCGAGCAGCACGATGAGCGGCACGATCCCATCCATAGAGACGAGGACCAAGCCGAAAATGTTGCCGGCGAGGAGCAGCATAAAAAACAATCCTCGCTGCATCGCCCCCGCATACAGATGCCCGATGCCGGGGAACAGCGCCGATAACAGGCCGGCGACCCACTTCTTCTTCTTCGGCGTATCGATCTCGGTCGCCCCCTTCGTCGCTCGCGCGAACCGCACAGAAACCGAGCGGCGCTCGGCGGTTTTCCGCCGGACCGATCGGTTTCTATTGACGAATCGCGTTCGTTATCCGTTCAACCGCTCCAAAATCAGCTTGTTGACCAAGCCCGGATTCGCTTTGCCCTTCGTTTCCTTCATGATTTGCCCGACGAGGAAGCCGACGGCCTTTTCTTTCCCCGCTTTGTAATCCGCGACGGATTGCGGGTTCGCGTCGACGATGCGGTCGACGACTTCCTTGATCGCGCCCTCGTCGCTGATCTGAACGAGGCCTTGCTCCTGCACGATCGTCTGCGGCGGCTTGCCCGTCTCGATCATGTCCTTGAACACCGACTTGGCGATCTTCGTCGAGATCGTACCGTTCTCGATGAGGCCGATCATCTCGCCGAGCCCGCGGCCGGTGATCTTCACGTCCTTCAGCTCGAGATTGTTCGCGTTCAAGTACCCGAGCAGATCGCCCATGATCCAGTTCGCCGCGGCTTTCGCGTCCTTCGTGAATTGAAGGCTCTCCTCGAAAAAGCGCGCGAGCGGCAGCGACGCCGTGATGACGTCGGCGTCGTACGCCGACAAGCCGTATTCGGCGGCGTAACGAGCCTTCTTCGCGTCCGGCAGCTCCGGAATCGTCGCCCGGATGCTCGCCTTCCACTCGTCGTCGATATACAGCTTCACGAGATCTGGGTCCGGGAAGTAGCGATAGTCGTGCGCTTCTTCCTTGCCGCGCATCGAGAACGTCTTGCCTTGTCCTTCGTCCCAGCGGCGCGTCTCCTGCACGACCTGACCTCCGCCGTCGAGAATGTCGGCTTGGCGCAGCTCTTCGTATTCCAATCCGCGCTGCACGCCGCGGAACGAGTTCATGTTCTTCAGCTCGGCGCGGGTGCCGAATTCCTTCTGTCCCCACGGACGGATCGAGATGTTGGCGTCGCATCGGAGCGACCCCTCTTCCATCTTTACGTCCGAGACCTCGCAATATTGCATGATCGCCTTCAATTTTTCGAGATACGCTCTCGCTTCTTCCGGACTGCGAATGTCCGGCTCGGAGACGATCTCGACGAGCGGCGTGCCGACGCGGTTGAAGTCGACGAGCGACCCGACGCCGGCCGGAAGATGCGTCAGCTTGCCCGCGTCTTCTTCGAGATGCAGCCGCGTCACGCCGATGCGCTTCGTTTGTCCGTTCACTTCGATGTCGATCCAGCCGTTCTTGCCGATCGGCTGGTCGTATTGAGAAATCTGATACGCCTTCGGGGAGTCGGGGTAGAAATAGTTTTTCCGGTCGAACTTGCTCTCCGTCGCGATCTCGCAGTTCAGCGCCATCGCCGCCTTAATGGCGTATTCGACGGCCCGCTTGTTCAGCACCGGCAGAACGCCGGGATGTCCGAGGCAGATCGGGCACGTATGCGAGTTCGGCGGCGCGCCGAAAGCGGTCGAGCAGCCGCAGAAAATCTTGGAGTTCGTGTGCAGCTCTACGTGCACTTCGAGTCCGACGACCGTTTCGTATTTTCGTTCGGTGGCTTGCGTCATGGGGGTTCCTCCTTCCTCTGCTTCGCTTATAGGTTCGGTCTTTGCTTATGATGGTCCGTCGCTTGCTCGTACGCGTGAGCCGCGCGAAGCACGGTCGATTCGTCGAACGCCCGTCCGATCAGCTGCAGGCCGATCGGCAGCCCTTCCGCGTTCGTGCCGCACGGCACCGAGATCGCCGGCACGCCGGCCAAGTTGACGGGGATCGAAAAGATGTCGTTCAGGTACATCGTCAGCGGGTCGTCCACCTGCGCGCCGAGCTTGAACGCCGGCGTCGGCGCCGTCGGCCCGAGCACGAGATCGAACTTCTCGAAGACGACGTCGAAGTCGCGCTTAATGAGCGTGCGCACCTTCTGCGCCTTCAAGTAATACGCGTCGTAATAGCCGGAGCTCAGCGCGTACGTGCCGAGCATAATGCGGCGCTTCACTTCGTCGCCGAAGCCTTCGCTGCGCGACTTCACGAATACGTCCAAGAGCGATTCCGCCTCGGAGGAACGAACGCCGTACCGGACGCCGTCGAAGCGGGCCAGGTTGGAGGACGCCTCGGACGACGCCAGCAAATAATACGTCGCGACCGCGTATTCGTTATGCGGCATCGACACTTCCTCCCAGACGGCGCCCTGCGACTCCAGCACCTTGAGCGCCGTGAGAACGGCGTCCTTCACGGCCGGGTCGATTCCTTCGCCGAAGTACTCCTTCGGCACGGCGATGCGGAGGCCCCGGACGTCGCCCGTAAGCGCGCTAAGGTAATCCGGGATGTCGACGTTCGCCGACGTCGAGTCGAGCGGATCGTGGCCGGCGATCGCCTGCAGCACGTACGCCGCGTCTTCGACGGAGCGCGTCACCGGGCCGATCTGGTCGAGCGACGAAGCGAACGCCACGAGGCCGAAACGCGACACGAGGCCGTACGTCGGCTTCAATCCGACGACGCCGCAATACGCGGCGGGCTGGCGGATCGAACCGCCGGTATCGGACCCGAGCGCGAAAAACACCTCGCCCGCCGCCACCGCCGCGGCCGAGCCGCCGCTGGAGCCGCCAGGGACATGCTCCAGGTTCCACGGATTGCGGGTGACGTGGTAGGCGGAATTTTCGTTCGAGCCGCCCATCGCGAATTCGTCCATGTTGAGCTTGCCGATCGTGATCGACTGCGCCGCGTCCAGCTTGTCCATGACGGTCGCATGATGCACCGGCTTGAAGTTGTCGAGAAGCTTGCTCGCGCACGTCGTGCGCAGCCCTCTCGTGACGATATTATCCTTGATGCCGGCAGGCAATCCGAATAGAAGCCCCTTCGCTTCGCCGTCGCCGAGCCGATCGTCCAGCTCGGCCGCGCGGCGGCGGGCGCCTTCTTCGTTCAGCGTCAGGAACGCTTTGACGCGATCCTCCACCTCTCCGATACGGCGGTAGCTCTCGTCGACCAGATCGGCGACCGACAGCTCCTTCTTATGAAGCCGGTCTTGAATGTCTCGCAGTTTCGATTGGAATAAAGACAACGCGAACAATCCTTTCCTTCATATATGTAACGCAACTTCCATGCTTTGCTGAGTCGTTATTCGAGTACGGCCGGCACCCGGTATTGCCCGTCTTCTTCGTCCGGCGCGCCCGCCAGCGTCTCCTCGACCGGCCACGACGGTCTCGCCACGTCTTCGCGCAGCACGTTCTTCACCGGAAGCACGTGCGTGGTCGGCTCGACGCTGTCCGTGTCCAGCTCCTTCAGCTTCTCCGCATATTTCAAGATCGCGTTCAGCTGCTCCGTGAACCGTTCCTTCTCCGCGTCGGTCAAGGCCAAGCGGGCCAGCTTCGCGACATGCTCTACATCCTTCAACGTTACGCTCACTTTCGGGGCACCTCCGATATCTAAATACAAGTTCTCTCATTATATATTATAAAATTCGCGCCATGCAAAAAAAGCCTGCGCCGACGGTCTCCCCGCGGTCAGGCTTTCTCCATATCGGGCGAGCTTCCTCTTAAATCCACGCCCGCAAATTCACTTGTTTCACGAAATCCGACGCGTTCGGCGTCTCCTTCGGCTTCTCTTGCGCCGGCTCCTCTTCCCCGTTCAACAACCGCTTAAACAACGCTTCGTTCCGGGTCGCCAGGGCGAAGTCGATCAGCGACTCCTTCTCGACGCGCTCCGCTTCGCGCTGCAGCAGCGTCTCTTCCAATTCGACGTCGTCCTTCGGTACGAAGACGTGCTTATTCATCGTCGGCACGCGCACGACATAGTCGAACGCGTTGTCGGGGTTACGGTCGTACGCAATAATGAAGCCGTGCTCCCCGATCGGCAAGCCTTGTTCGAACTTGTCGCCCATGAGAATCACTTTCTGTCCCAATCGCAGCATTGCGGTACCCCCCTTATGCAATATATCGAAATTGTCGTTCTCGTTATCCATTCTTGCCTTTAATCCTACTAAAAAACGCGGCAGGTGTCTACTTTCGGAAGATCGGTTATGATATAGCTAGCAAAGATTAGGAAAGGGAGCGAATCCGCTTGCAAAGCTTCTATCGAAAATATTGGAGAACCGCGTTCGACATCGGTTTGATCGCGCTGACCGTGTACTTGCTCATGTACGCGTTCAGCTTCGTCTACCGCATCGCCACGCCGGTTCTGCTCGCGTTCGTTATTTTCTATCTTATGGAGCCGATGGCTCGCTTCATGCACAAACGCGGCATGAAGAAGTCGATCGCCGCCGCGATCGCCATCATCGTCCTGATGCTGATCGTGCTGCTCGTCTTCGTCGGACTCGGCGCCATCGTCGCGACGCAGGTCATCGGACTCATCTCGGCGATCGAAAGCAACTCCGCGATGCTGCAGGAGCATATTTTGCAAGGCGTCCGGTACGTACAGGAACAGTACAACGCGCTTCCCGTCGGCGCCGTGGAGCAAATCCAGAGCGCGCTCGCCGGGCTCAGCGATTGGGCGACCGGCTTCGCGGGCACGGTGCTCAACTACTTCGTCGGCATCGTCACGTCGTTCTCTACGTTTCTATTTAATTTCTCGATCGCGGTCGTGCTCGCCTACTTCCTCAGCATCGAGATTCCGTTCTGGCGGCGGACCGCCGAGACGAAGACGCCGAAGACGTTCAAGAAGGCGTTCGTCTTTCTCCGCGACAACGTCCTGCTCGGCCTGATGGCGTACATTAAGGCGCAGCTGAAGCTGATCGGCTTCACCTTCGCGATCGTCTTCATGGGGTTGCTCCTGCTGCGAATCGACAACGCGTTCTCCCTCGCGCTGCTCGCCGGGCTGTTCGATGTGTTGCCGCTGCTCGGCGTGTCGGCCGTCTTCCTGCCGTGGATCGCCTACTGCTTCATCACGGGCAACATCTTCCTCGGCGTCAGCTTATCGGTGCTGCTCGCGATCGTGCTCACGTTCCGGCAAATCATGGAGCCGAAGATTACCGGCGATTCGCTCGGCGTCTCGGCGTTCACCGTGCTGTCGGCCATGATGATTTCGATGTCGCTGTTCGGCGTGGCGGGCCTCATCCTGTCGCCGATCCTAATCATTCTACTGAAGGCGCTGTACGAGCAAGGATATTTGAAAAGGTGGATCCGCATGCCGCCCGAAGAATACGAGCGCACGGACCTCTGACGAACGGCACGAAGAAGGGCTGCCCAGGCCGGCGCGGGATCGCGTCGGTCGGGCAGCCCTTCTTGCGTTCGATTACGCGAGCGAGATCGCGTAGACGCCGCCGGGCGTCGTGGCGAAGCCGCCGTCGGCTTCGGGCGCGACGGCGGCGCCAGACGCGTCGCGGACGACGAAGCGCGCGGCGTCCGCGAGGCGGCAGCGGGCGCCGGCGTTCGAGCGCACGGTCGCGCCGGCGAGGCGGCCGTCCGCCCAGTCGACGTCGACGACGAAGCCGCCGCGCGCCTTCAGGCCGCGGACGCGGCCAGCCGGCCACGCCGCGGGCAGCGCCGGCAGCAGCCGGAGCGCGCCGCCGTGGCTCTGCAGTAGCATCTCCGCCATGCCGGCCGCGCCGCCGAAGTTGCCGTCGATTTGGAACGGCGGATGGTTGTCGAACAAGTTCGGCAGCGTGGAGCGGCGGAGCAGCGTGAACACGTATTCGTAGGCCGATTCCCCGTCGCCAAGCCGCGCGTACAGGTTCACGAGCCAAGCCGCGCTCCAGCCGGTATGGCCGCCGCCGTGCGCGAGCCGGCTCGCGAGCGTGGCGCGGCACGCCTCGGCGAGCGCCGGCGCGCGGTCGGGCGTCATATCCTCGCCCGGATACAAGCCGTACAAGTGCGACACGTGGCGGTGCCCCGGCTCGCTCTCCGGGAACGGCTCGAGCCATTCCTGCAGGCGGCCCTGCGCGTCGATTCGGTACGGCGGCAGGCGGCGCAGCGCGGCGCGGAGCTCTTCCGCGAACGCGGCGTCGTCCGCGTCCTCGATCGCCAACGCGCGAGACGCCTCGAGGCAATTCGCGAACAAGTCGCGGATGAGCGCGAGGTCCATCGTCGCCCCCGCCGAGACGCTGCACGGCTCGCCGTTCGACAGCAGGAAGCGGTTCTCCGGCGACGTGGACGGGCTCGTGACGAGCGTGCCGTCCGGCCCCTCGACCAGCCAATCGAGCGCGAACCGCGCGGCGCCCTTCATGAACGGGTACCCCGTCTCGCGCAGGAACCGCTCGTCCAGATTGAATGCATAATGCTCCCAGAGATGGCGGCACAGCCAGACGCCGCCCATCGGCCAGAACGCCCAGCTCGGGTCGCCGCCCGTCGGCGTCGACGCCCGCCACAGGTCGACGTTATGATGCGTCGTCCAGCCGCGCGCGCCGTAATGGACCGCCGCCGTCCGGGCGCCCGTCCGGCTCAGGTCGGCGATCAGACCGAACAACGGCTCGTGGCACTCGCTCAGATTGCACAGCTCCGCGGGCCAATAGTTCATCTGCGTATTGATGTTCGTCGTGTAGTCGGAGCACCACGGCGGCTGCACCCGGTCGTTCCAGATGCCTTGCAAGTTCGCGGGCTGCGTGCCCGGACGCGACGACGCGATAAGCAAGTACCGCCCATACTGAAAATACAGCTCCTCGAGCCGATCGTCTCGGACGCCTTCCCGGTATCGCGCGAGCCGCTCGTCCGTCGGCGTATCGTCCGCCTCACCGGCTTCGCCGTTCCCGAGCGTCAACTCCGCTCGCTCGAACAGCGCGCGATGCTCCGCTTCGTGACGCGCCCGAAGCGTACCGTACGGCATCGAGCGCATCGCGTCGAGGGCGGCGGCGCACGTCGCCGCGAGCGGAGCGGCGCCCGGCTTCGGCATGACGTCGTACCGCTCGAAGTCGGTCGCCGCCGCCAGCAGGAGCGTCATGGAGCGTGCGCCGCGGATGCGCAGCGTCCCGTCGGCCGCCGACAGCGTCCCCCCGTCGACGACGGCCCGGAGCCGGATCGCGAACGACAGCCCGGCATCGTCCTCGTATTGGACCGAGTACGGGTGATCGCCGCGGTAATTGTCCGCGATGTGCGTCGGCGCCCGGCCTTGCAGCAGCAAGTCGTCCCCGGCCGCGGCGACGGCGTGCTTCAGCGGCGAATCCAGCGCCGCGTCGACGTCGAACGGCGCGCCTTCTTCGGTCGTAAGTCGCAAGATCATCGCTTGATCCGGCGCGCTGACGAACGACTCCCGCACGTACGTAACGCCGCCGAGCTTGTACCGGACCGTCGAGACGGCCGAGCCGAGCTCGAGCTCCCGGACGTACGCCTCCGGTTCGCCGTCCGCCGCATGCAGCGTCAAGCGCAGGTCGCCCAGCGGCTCGTACGACTGCACGTTGGCGCCGAGCATCTTGTCGCGGACGAGCGTCTCCGCCGCGCCGTATTCGCCGTTGGCGATCAGCTCCCGCGCGGTCTTCAAATATCGCAGCGCTTCGTAATTGTTCGTATCCCGCGGAAAACCCGACCACAGCGTATCCTCGTTCAACGCGTACCGCTCCTCGCGGACGCCCCCGAACGCCATCGCGCCGAGACGGCCGTTGCCGAGCGGCAGCGCTTCTTCCCACGTGGCGGCAGGCTGCTTATACCATAATCGTTGCTTGTTCATCCGAGCGATCCCTCTCCTTTTCCGCCCTGCGGAAAAAGGGAGCCGGCCGTCGGCCCGCCCCCTTCCGCTATGCATTTTCCGAAAATTACTGAATGACGCCTTTCTTCTGAAGATCCTGAATATGGCGTTCGTACATGACCTTCTCGACCTTCGCCGCGCCGACTTTATCCATGTCCGCGATGAAGTCCGCGTACACCTTGTCGAACTCGGCGTCGCTCTTCGCAAGCACGAGCTTCGGAATCGTCTTGTTCCACAGATCCTTGATCTTCGCGTTGATGACGCCTTCCGTCGTCGACCCTTCCGGCTCGATGTTGTCGAGGCCGAGCGCATTGCCGTCGAAGTTGTACTTCGCGATCATCTCTTTGGCCGCGTATTGCTCCGGCTGGTTCTTCATGAAATCGCGCTTCTCCGCGTCGTCCCACAGCTTGCCCGCTCGCCACATGAGCGTGGATGCGGTGAGGCCGTACTTATTATACCATGCCGCGTTGTCGGACAGCTCGAGCTGCTTCACTTCTTCCTTGTATTGCGGCAAGCCGTCGACCATGTCGTACGTCTCGCCTTCCGTGCCGTAACGCAAATCCATCTGGCCTTCGTCCGACCAAGCGTATTCCAAGAACTTGATGATCCGGTCCGGATTTTTCGCGTTCTTCGTAATGAAGAAGCCCTGCCAGCCCATCAGACGCTGCGCCGGATAACGCGGCTCTTGCCCGTCCACCTTCAGCGGGTTCAGGATGACGTATTTCTTGTCCGCCCCGATCGTGCTTTCGATCTTCGGATTGTACATCGTGTAGATGTTGTTCATGAACGCGCTCGACACGATGTACTGGCCGCCGTAAATTTTCTCTTCGTATTGCTCCTGCTTCGCGATCAATTGCTGCGAGTCGAACAGGCCTTCCTTCTGCAGTCGGTTCACGAAGCGGAACGCCTCGATGAAGCCCGGATCGCGCATCGGGTAGGTAAGCAGCTTCTCGTCGTCCTTGATGCGGTTCTCCTGGTGATTCGGCGAGAACGAGTAAATGAGCGAATCCATCGACAAGCTGCCTTGGAAGCCCCACATCGAGACGTCGAACGATTCCATGCCGAGCGGGCTGAGGTCCGGATATTTCGCCTTCGCGTCCTTGAGGAACGCGATGAGATCTTCCTCCGTCTCGATCGCCGGCTGGCCCAGCGCTTCGTAGATGTCGCTGCGGACGAAGTACGGGCGGATCGGCGTAATCGGCACGCCGTTCACGAGACGGTCCTTCGTCTCGTAGAAGTTCGGTAGGTACCAAAGCTTGCCGTTCACGGAGTGGTACTTCACCATCTCTTCGTCGAGCAGACCGCGGAAGTTCGGCGCGTACTGGTCGATCAGCTCGTCGAGCGAGTACACCATGCCGCTGTTGATCAGCTTCGTGACTTGCGGATGGTTCCAGTCGAGCATAAGCGTATCCGGCAGATCGTTGGAGGCGATCATCGTGTTCAGGAAGTCGTTGTCGTTGCCGGTCGCGAGGAATCGGTCGATCGTCGCGCCCGTCTTTTCCGTCACGAGCTTCATCGCGTATTGGTCTTTCCACAAGTAGTTCGAAGCCCATGTGCCATAGAAGTATTGACGGAACGTGAACGGGGACGTGTCGGACTTGTATTCCAGCTCGTTCGGATCCGCCGGCGCCGCATCGGTCCCTCCCGCCGTCTGCGTACCGCCCTCGGATTCGGCCGGCGTCGTCGGCGCGGCTTCTTCCTTCGCGCCGCAAGCGGCCAATACGACGGATAACGCGAGAAGCGAGAATAAGCTTTTCTTCATTCGGTTCATGCGATGTATCCTCCCTTTTCTGTGTTTCCCCTAGTGTTGTGTATGCTTAACGGTTTCCCGTGCAAGCCGTGCTTATCCTTTGACGGAGCCGATCATAATGCCCTTCACGAAGTATTTCTGAAGGAACGGGTACGAGAAGACGATCGGCAGCGTCGTAATGACCATCGTCGCCAGCTTCACCGATTCGGCGGTGACCGTCTTCATCCCGAGGTTGCTGGCGATCAAGCTGACATTGCTGTTCGAGCTGATAATCTGCATCAAAATTTGCTGCAGCGTTCTCAGATCCGGTCCGCCGTACAGCATCGCGTCGAACCAGGAGTTCCAATGGAACACCGCGTTGAACAGCGCGACCGTCGCGAGCACCGGCTTCGAGACGGGCAGAACGAGCCGGAAGAAGACGATCAGATCGTTCGCTCCGTCCACCTTGGCCGACTCCTCCATCTCCTTCGGGATGCCGCGGAAGAACGTCAAGATGATGATGGCGTTGAACACGTTGAACAGCGTCGGCAGGACGTACACCAGGAAGCTGCCCTTCAGATGCAAGTATTTCGCGATGAGCAGGTACTCCGGGATCAGGCCCCCGTGGAAGTACATCGTCACGATCGCCATCATCAGGAAAATTTTGCGCCCGAGCAGCTCGGGCTTCGAGACGCCGTAGGCGAACGCCGCGGTGAACAGGACGGCGCAGGCGGTGCCGACGAGCGTCCGGGCGACGGTGACGAAAAACGCGGACAGGATGCTCTCGTCGCGGAACACCATCTTATAGTTTTCTAGCGAGAAGACGCGGGGCCAGAACGTGACGCCCCCGCGGGCCGCGTCGATCGGATCGTTGAGCGAAGTAATTAAGATGTTATAGAACGGATACAGCGTCGCGAAGGCGACGATACCGAGAAGCAGGACGTTGGCGGCGTCGAACAGCTTCTCTCCGGGCGTGCGATGGAACGTGTGCATGGAACGCGATTCCTCCTTCCGTTAGAACAGGCTCTCGCCCGTCAGCTTGCGCGACGTGAAGTTCGCCGTGAACATGAGCGCGAACGCGACGATCGATTGGAACAGCCCGACCGCGGTGCCGTACGAAAATCTGCCGAGCACGATGCCCATGTCGTAGGCGTAAATTTGCAGCACGTTCGCTTCGTCCTGCGTCATCGAGTTTTGCATCAGGAACAGCTGGTCGAAGTTCGTGTTGACGAGGCCGCCGACCGCCAGAATGAACAGGATGACGATCGTGGGCTTGAGCGCCGGCAGCGTGATGTGCCAGATGCGCTTGAAGCGGCCCGCGCCGTCGACGACCGCCGCTTCGTACAGCTGCGGGTCGATGCCGGCGATCGCGGCGAGGAAGATGATCGAGTTCCAGCCGATGTTCTTCCAAATTTCCGAGACGACGACGAGCGTCAGGAACGTATCCGGGTCGCCCATCAGGATGCGCTCCGCGTCGACGAGGCCGAGCGTCTGCAGCAGCGAGCTTAACGCGCCGGTCCGGGGATCGAGCAGCGTGTACATGAAGCCGACGACGAACACCCATGAGATGAAGTACGGCAGGTACGACAGCGACTGAACGACGCGCTTGAACTTCTGGCTGCGCAGCTCGTTCAGCAGAATCGCCAGCAGGATCGGCGCCGGGAAGCCGAAGATCAGCTTCGCGATGCTGATTTTGAACGTGTTCCCGAGCGCGTCCAGGAACGTCGGGTCGATGAACAGCTCCTCGAAGTTCGCGAGTCCGAGCCACGGGCTGCCCGCGAACCCTTGAACGGGGTTGTACTCTTGGAATGCGATAATGATGCCGTACATCGGCGCGTAATTGAACACGATCATCCAGAGGACGGCCGGCAGCGTCAAGATCATGAGGTAGCGCTGCGACCAGAACAATCTCGCGAGTCGAGATTTGTTCGTTCCGGCGGCAGCGGGGGTTACGGCGGCGTTGCGCATCGGCGATTCTCCTTTCGACGAAAACCCTTACATCGTATTTTCGATGTTCTCATTGTACGGGGCGCGCGCGGGTCGGAACTATAATAAAAACCAATGATCGTTTCGAAATCCAACGGGCTTTCGAAATATCGAGGTGGAACGCCATGCTTACCGACGGCCCCGGGGAAAGAAGCGCAGATGTGAGCTTACTTCCGGAGGATTCTCCGGATCCGGCGATATAAGCGCGGATGTGCGCTTATATCCGGAGTTCTCTCCGGATTCGGCGAGATAAGCGCGGATGTGCGCTTATTTCCGGAGTTTTCTCCGGATTCGGCGAGATAAGCTCGAATGTGCGCTTATCTCCGGAGTTTTCTCCGGATTCGGCGAGATAAGCTCGGATATGCGCTTATTTCCGGAGGATTCTTCGGATTCGGCGAGATAAGCCCAGATCTGAGCTTATCTCCGAGAGGCATGCTCCAACGATCGGGTACCCCCGAGCCGAACCGCAGAAAAAAGGAGCGACATTCGTCGCCCCGTTGCTGATAACGCCAAGTATTCGCTTATCCCCGCAAATAACGTCATATTTGACACTATCGCACGCACGCGACCGCCGAAGTCCGTCCCGCCTGTTGGCACTTGCCGACCGCCAAACTCGATAATGCCACATATGCGCTTATCCCAGCAAATAAAGCCATATTTGATACTATTGCCCACCCACGGTAGCCGAGGTCCCGTCAAACCTCTTCGCCCTTGCCGACCGCCGAACTCGATAACGCTAAATATGCGCTTATCTCCGCAAATAACGCCATATTTGACACTATTGCACACCCGCGCGATGACGTACAATAGTTTGTGTACCAAAGATTGGAGCCTAGTCAGGCATAAAAAAAGTAGGGTATTCTTGGGATTGCGACGTCACCAAGAAAGG
>NZ_VCIW01000044.1 GCF_005765165.1 Paenibacillus antri
AAAGCATCTAAGCGTGAAGCCCCCCTCAAGATGAGATTTCCCTGCTTGAAGACCCCATGTAGACGACGTGGTTGATAGGTTCGGGGTGGAAGCGCGGCAACGCGTGGAGCTGACGAATACTAATCGGTCGAGGACTTATCCAACATTTTCGGATGAACATCTCAAGTTTCGCATCCAGTTTTCAGGGAGCAACCCCTGAACTATATAGGTTTGGTGATAATGGCGGAAGGGAACCACGCGTACCCATCCCGAACACGAACGTTAAGCCTTCCAGCGCCGATGGTACTTGGACCGCAGGGTCCCGGGAGAGTAGGACGTCGCCAAGCCTAACGTTCCCCGATAGCTCAGTTGGTAGAGCACTCGACTGTTAATCGAGTTGTCACAGGTTCGAGTCCTGTTCGGGGAGCCAACTTGCTCCCATAGCTCAGTAGGTAGAGTGCATCCATGGTAAGGATGAGGTCACCGGTTCGAATCCGGTTGGGAGCTCCATTGCATGGCCCGTTGGTCAAGGGGTTAAGACACCTCCCTTTCACGGAGGTAACAGGGGTTCGAATCCCCTACGGGTCACCATCTTTGTATAAGACAAGCAAGGATTGAGCATAATATTAGGGCGCTTAGCTCAGCCGGGAGAGCATCTGCCTTACAAGCAGAGGGTCGGCGGTTCGATCCCGTCAGCGCCCACCATTAACACCTTGCTGCGTATGAACGAAGCATGCCGCTGTAGCTCAATTGGTAGAGCAACTGACTTGTAATCAGTAGGTTGGGGGTTCAAGTCCTCTCGGCGGCACCACGATTTCTCGATAATGGGGATTAGCCAAGCGGTAAGGCAACGGACTTTGACTCCGTCATTCCCAGGTTCGATCCCTGGATCCCCAGCTTTCAGCATGAGCCATTAGCTCAGTCGGTAGAGCACCTGACTTTTAATCAGGGTGTCGAAGGTTCGAGTCCTTCATGGCTCACTTTTTCTTTCTTATTCACTGCCCGCGCGCGTATGGCGGAATTGGCAGACGCACCAGACTTAGGATCTGGCGGGAGACCGTGGGGGTTCAAGTCCCTCTACGCGCACCATCGAGCGGCAATACGGAAGTTTTTCTTGACATTGATCTCGATGATTTGGTATAATTGATCTTGTTTTCACGCGGACGTGGCTCAGTGGTAGAGCATCGCCTTGCCAAGGCGAGGGTCGTGGGTTCGAATCCCATCGTCCGCTCCATTTATTCTTGTGCCCTTAGCTCAGCCGGATAGAGCGTTTGACTACGAATCAAAAGGTCGGGAGTTCGAATCTCTCAGGGCACGCCATTTTTTCCAAATCGCAAGCAACATCGTTACGGGACGTAGCTCAGCTTGGTAGAGCACCTGGTTTGGGACCAGGGGGTCGCATGTTCGAATCGTGTCGTCCCGATGTCGCGGGTGTAGTTCAATGGTAGAACTTCAGCCTTCCAAGCTGATAGCGTGGGTTCGATTCCCATCACCCGCTCCATGAGAAGAGCCGCCGCATAGGCGGCTTTTTTGCGTTTTCAGCGAATCGCATCGCAGTACACTCTATGGAAATACATCCTGCATATCCCCCAACCGCTCCATTCTGCATCGTTGTCCTTCCTCTCCCGTATCCATTTTCCTTTCGGCACTCCCGCAGCTCCTCCTTATACCATTGCGGTATGGGGACGAATGCTCCGGACTGTGTAAGCTCTTCATTGATTGTGCTACCGTCTTTATCGAGCGGCCCGGCTATTCCGGGTGCAAAGATTTCACAGTCAGTTCATACCCCGTTGACATAGTGAAAATAGTCCGCCGTTATACTTAACAGCAGACAGAGAAAATTAGGTTTCCAAAGGAGATAGGAGAGAAATTATGTTACTGTATGAACTTACGCGTCTTGTAGAAGAGGGCCGGAGCGCGAAGGAAATTCCAGAGAAGGAACTGCAGTCGCGAAAGCCGTCGCCATCTGAAATGGAGTTGCTGATTTCGTCGCTCAGAGCAGATATTATGAAACGGGAATTTGTAAAGGCCTAAGTACGTTCACCCACGTTGTTCAGCCTTTCAAGCTGATAACGTGGATACGACTCCCATCACCCGCTCCATGAGAAGAGCCGCCGCATAGGCGGCTTTTTTGCGTTTTCCAACGAGAACGAGGAAGACCAAGGGGCAAGTCTCCCTTGGTCTTTGTTGTCGTCGGCGCGTTCCGCGGGTACACTAGGAGAAGCGAGTTTTTTTCGAGGGGCAGGGGAGCACGCATGAAGGAAAACGCGAATCCGGCCGGGATCATCGGAAAGGACGCCTTGGCCGAACTCATCCGGCGGTATCGGCCGTACACGAAGCAAGGCAAGGTGGCCGATTATATCCCGGAGTTAGCTTATACGAATCCGCACGCGCTCGGAATCGCCGTCGCAGGCGCGGACGGATCGCTCGTCCACGAGGGAGACGCGACGACGCGCTTCACGCTGCAGAGCATCTCCAAGATTATTACGCTCATGGTGGCGTTGAACGACTACGGGCCGGAGCGCGTCTTCTCCAAGGTCGGGATGGAGCCGAGCGTCGACCCGTTCAATTCGATCGTAAAGCTGGAGACGCTCGATCAGAAGAAGCCGCTCAACCCGATGATCAACGCCGGGGCGATCGTCATCGCGTCGCTGCTCTCCGCGGGCGGCAACCCGGACGAGGGGCTCCAGCGCATCTGCGACACGATCTCGCGCATTATCGGGCGCAACGACATTCGCGTCGACCAGAAGGTGTATCAGTCCGAGCGGAAGACGGGCGACCGGAACCGCGCGTTGGCGTATTTCATGAAGAGCACCGGGGTCATCGACGCGGATGTCGACGTCGAGGAGACGCTCGATCTGTACTTCAAGGCGTGCTCCCTCGAGGTCGACTGCGTCGATCTGGCGAAGATCGGGCTGTTTTTTGCGATGTGGGGCAAGTGCGTACAGAAGCAGGACGACGGCACCTGCCTGACGGAAGGCATCGTCTCGCCGCGCATCGCGCAGATCGTGACGACGATCATGATTACGTCGGGCATGTACAATCATTCCGGCGAGTTCTTCCTGAAAGTCGGCCTGCCGGCGAAGAGCGGCGTCAGCGGCGGCATCGTCGCCTTCGCGCCGAACCGGTACGGCTTCGGCATCTTCGGTCCGGCGATCGACGCGGCGGGCAACAGCGTAGCCGGCGTACGCATGCTGGAAGATTTGTCACGCACGTTCGGCTTGCATTTGGTGTCGCCTTACGTCGAGTTTTGAAGGAAGAGGGAACGAATTTTCAGAAAATCCGAGATTTATTATAGGAATTTTAGTACAATAAAGAGATGACAGCATGGCATGAGCCATAAATGACGGGGTGAGAGAGACCATGACGGAATCGACAGCTGCCCAATCGGCGCAGCATTCGAATCAACAGCTCCTTCGCAGGGACGTTCGCTTTCTGGGCAACATCCTCGGCGAGGTGCTGGTGCATCAAGGCGGCAACGAGTTATTAGGAATCGTAGAGAAGATCCGCGAGATGAGCAAGACGCTCCGGGCGACGTACATCCCGGAAATCTACGAAGAGTTCAAATCGATCATCGCGACGCTGGAGCCGGGCGTACGCCGAAGCGTCATTCGGGCGTTCGCGGTATACTTCCAGCTGGTGAACATCGCCGAGCAGAACCACCGGATTCGCCGCAAGCGCGATTACGAGCGCTCCTCCGGCGAGGCCGTGCAGCCGGGCTCGATCGAGAGCATCGTCTCCGAGCTGAAGTCGCGCGGCGTGCCGGGAGACGAGATCCGGGACATCCTGCAAGGGATTTCGCTCGAGCTCGTCATGACGGCGCATCCGACGGAAGCGATGCGCCGCGCGATCCTCGACATTCATAAGCGGATCGCCGACGAGATGATGCAGCTCGACAACCCGACGCTGACGCATCGCGAGCGCGAGCGCCTTCGGGAGAAGCTGCTCAGCGAGGTGCTGACGCTGTGGCAGACGAACGAGCTGCGCGACCGCAAGCCGACGGTCATCGACGAAGTGCGCAACGGGATGTATTACTTCGACGAAACGCTGTTCGACGCGATTCCGGACGTTTACGAAGAGCTCGAGCGGTGCCTAGCCAAGTACTATCCGGGCGTGAAGTGGCATGTGCCGGCGTTCCTTCGTTTCGGCTCTTGGATCGGCGGCGACCGCGACGGCAATCCGTCGGTTCGCGCCAACGTGACGTGGGAGACGCTCCTCCTTCATCGCCAGCAGGCGCTGGAGAAATACGAGGAGTCGCTGAAGCAAGGACTGAAGCTTCTCAGCTTCAGCTCCACGCTCGTCAACGTAACGGACGAGCTGCTCGCGTCGATCGAGAAGGATCGCGGAGAGGTCGAGCTGAAGGCGGAGAACGTATGGCGCAACGACGCCGAGCCGTACCGCGTGAAGCTCACGTACATGATCGAGCGGATCCAGAATACGCGCAACGGTTCTCCGAAGACGCAAAGCCGATACATGTCGCCGGAAGCGTTCATCGAGGATTTGAAAATCCTGGATCGCAGCTTGCGGAACCATTACGCCGACTTCTCGGCGAATACGTTCGTCGCGAAGCTGATTCGTCAGGTGGAGCTGTTCGGCTTCCACTTGGCGTCGCTGGACATTCGCCAGCACAGCAAGGAGCATGAAGCGGCGATGCAAGAAATTCTTGCGAAAATGGGTATCGTCGACGACTACGCGTCGCTGTCGGAAGACGAGAAGGTGAAGCTGCTCCATCGCCTGCTCGACGATCCGCGTCCGTTGACGTCGTCGTACTTCGACTATTCCGAATCGACGCAGGAATGCCTCGACGTCGTGCGGACGGTCCGCAAGGCGCAGGACGAGTTCGGGCCGCGAGCGATCCGCAGCTACCTGATCTCGATGTCGGAGGCCGCCAGCGACATTCTCGAGGTGCTGGTGCTCGGGAAGGAAGCGGGCTTGTTCCGCAAAAACTCGGACGGCACGGTCCATGCATCGTTCCAGGCGGTGCCTCTGTTCGAGACGATCGAGGACTTGCACGCGGCCCCGGACATTATGCGTTCGCTGTTCCGCGTGCCGACGTACCGTCAGAGCATCGACGCGCTCGACAGCATCCAGGAGATCATGCTCGGCTACTCCGACAGCAACAAGGACGGCGGCATGCTGACCGCCAACTGGGAGCTGCGGGTCGCGCTGCACGCGATCACGGAAGCCGGCAACGAATTCGGCGTGAAGCTGAAGTTCTTCCACGGCCGCGGCGGGGCGCTCGGCCGCGGCGGGATGCCGCTCAACCGCAGCATCCTGGCGCAGCCGCCGCACACGCTCGGCGCCGGCATGAAGATTACGGAGCAAGGCGAGGTGCTCTCGTCGCGTTATTCGCTGCAGGGCATCGCGTACCGGAGCCTCGAGCAGGCGGCGTCCGCGCTGCTGACGGCGGCGGTGACGGCGCGCAACCCGCAGAGCGTGCTCGAAGAGCATACGTACGAGACGTACATGAAGTCGATGTCCGAGGCGGCGCAGCGCAAGTACCAGGATCTCGTCTTCCGAGATCCGGACTTCCTGCTTTTCTTCCGCGAGTCGACGCCGCTGCCGGAGATCGGCGAGCTGAACATCGGCTCCCGGCCGTCCAAGCGGAAGAACAGCGACCGCTTCGAAGATCTGCGCGCCATCCCGTGGGTGTTCGCGTGGACGCAGAGCCGGTACTTGTTCCCGGCGTGGTACGGCGCGGGCTCGGGGCTCAAGTCGTTCCTCGACGGCGGTCCGGAGCGCCTGAAGGTGCTCCAGGACATGTACGCCAAGTGGTCGTACTTCCAAGGACTCATCGACAATCTGCAGATGGCGCTCGCGAAGGCGGACTTGCTCATCTCGAAGGAGTACGCCGGCATGATTAAGGACGATACCGTCCGCCAGCGGATCTTCACGGAAATCGAGAACGAGTACCAGCTGACGTCCGAGCTTATTTTGCAAATTACCGGACAAGAAGAAATTCTCGACAACGTGCCGATCATTCAAGAATCGATTCGTCTTCGGAACCCATATGTCGACCCCCTCAGCTACTTCCAAGTGCGCTTGCTCAAGGAGCTGCGCGAGACGCGGGAGCGGAACGGGGACGACGCCGAGCTGCTTCGGGAAGTGTTGCTCACGATTAACGGCATCGCAGCGGGGCTCCGGAATACGGGCTAAGGAGACGCACCTGACGCATGGATATGCAATCGATCGAAACGCGGCTCGCCCGGCTCGCCAAAACCGGCGACCGGGGCGCGTTCGCGGACTTGGTTGACCTATATAAAGACAAAATATATCACTTGGCGTACCGGATGCTCGGCAACCGTCAAGAGGCGGAGGACGTCGTGCAAGAGACGTTCCTTCGCGTCTTCCGGAGCTTGGAGCGGTACGACGAGAGCATGAAATTTTCCACGTGGATTTACCGCATCGGGACCAATCTGTCCATCGATCGGCTGCGCAAGCGGAAGGCGACGTATTCGCTCGACGCCGAAGTCGCGCCGGACGGGGAAGGGACGGATTGGCACGGCATGCTGGCGAGCGAGGAGCCGACCCCCGAAGGGCAGGTTCTGCTGTCCGAGACGCAGCGTCGCATCCGCGACGCGATCGAGACGCTGCCGAAGAAGTACAAGTCCGTCGTGGTGCTGAAGTATTTGCACGACATGTCGCTGCAGGAAATCGGCGACGTGCTCGACATGCCGGTGACGACCGTGAAGACGCGGGTGCATCGCGGGCGTGAATTTTTGCGTAAAAAGTTGGAGCACGAAGATATACGATGAGCGTAAAAATGAAACATCGAGCGGACACGTACGTATGGTATAAGCAGAACCGTATTTTTTCGGAAGGGGAAAGGAGGAGCGAGCATGGATTGTAGAGAAGCCCTCCCCTTGATTCACGAATATTTGGACGGCGACCTGGAGCGCGATCGAGCGGAGGCGCTGCGGCTCCATATGCGGGGCTGCGCGAGCTGCACGACGACGTTCGCCGAGTTCGAACGGACGGAAGCGCTCGTTCGCGCGTTGGATGAGCCCGCGACGCCGCCGCATCTCTCGGCGTCGATCATGGCGGCGCTGCCGCCGATGCGGGCGAACCGCAGCTGGGCGCGCTGGATGCGCAAGCATCCCGCAGCGACCGCCGCTGCGGCGTTCCTGCTCATCATGGTCAGCAGCTTCTTCTCGTTGTGGAACCAGGGATCGCAGCTCGCGGTACGGGGCGACGATCTCGAAGGCATCGTGATCGAGGACGGCAAGGTAATCGTGCCGCAAGGCGCGAGGATGGAAGGCGATCTGGTCGTGGAGAACGGAACGGTGCAAGTCGACGGCGATCTCGAAGGAGACTTGATCGTGATCGACGGGAACGTCGCGTTGGCGTCCACGGCGCATATCTCCGGTCGGGTGCAGGAAGTGGATCGGGCGCTCGATTACATCTGGTTCAAGCTGGGCGAATGGTTCGGCGGCATGCTGCCGGCCCCCCAGCCATAAGGGTTTACGCGAAGTCCCTCCGAGTCGGAGGGATTTTTTGTTTTGTTAGGAGGAGGCCCCTATTTATGATATGATAATTCCAAACGGCTTGACCGATCCCGGGGATTCGGGACAAGCCTAAGAGGCGTCGGGGGGACGGACCGGTGGACATGTTTCAGGACTGGACATGGTCGACTACGCTGAAGGAAATCGTAGATATTACCATCGTCAGCTATATCATATACAAGCTCATCCTGCTCGTTCGCGGCACCCGCGCGGTGCAGCTGCTGAAGGGGATCGTCGTGTTGATCGCGGTGTGGGCGATCAGTTACATTTTCGAACTATTGACATTGCAGTGGCTTATGAACCAGCTGTTCACGTGGGGCGTCGTCGCGGTGTTCGTCATCTTCCAGCCGGAGCTCCGGCGGGCGCTCGAGCAGCTCGGCCGGGGACGCATTCTGACGATCGGCACGTCGGACGAGGATGCCGCGGTCAACGACCGCATCGGGCAAGTGATCGCCGCGTTGCATCTGCTGTCGGGACGGCGCATCGGCGCGCTGCTCGTGTTCGAACGGGAGACGGGCTTGTCGGAATTCATCGAGTCGGGCATTAAGCTCGAATCGCAGATCAGTACGGAATTGATCGTTAATATTTTCATCCCGAACACGCCGCTTCACGATGGAGCGGTTATTATTCGCGGCGGCCAAATTATGGCGGCGGGCTGCTACTTGCCGCTGTCGGAAAATCCGTTCATCAGCAAGGAGCTCGGCACGCGCCATCGGGCCGCCATCGGCATGAGCGAGGCGTCGGACGCCATCGTCGTCATCGTCTCCGAGGAGACGGGTCAAATTTCGCTCGCGATTCACGGGCAGATGGTGCGCGACGTGAAGGAAGAATCGCTCATCTCGAAGCTTCATGAAGAGCTGAACCCGAAGATGAAGCGGAAGCCCAAGAGGGAGCGTCCGTTCTTCACCAAGAAGAAGGGGGAGCCGCCTCATGGATAACTGGCTGCGCAACAACAACATTATCCGCATCGTGGCCGTGGTCGTGGGCCTGTTGCTCTGGGTGATCGTGCGGCTCGACGTGCAGAACGCGTCCGGGCCGACGCAGCCGACCACGGTATCGCAAACCTATACGAGTCAATCGATTAAGGTCGTCGGGCTCGATGAAGAGCGCTATACGCTGCTGTCGTACGAGCCGACGAAGGTGTCGCTGACGGTCATCGGCACGGCGGCGGCGTTGCGGCGAGTGGAGATCGAGGATTACCGAATCGTGCTGGATTTGACGGACGTGCAATCGGGCGAGCATCTCGTGTCGTTAACGCACGAGGGGTTCCCGAGCAACGTGCAGGTCGTACTCGATCCGCCGAACGTATCGGTGTCGCTGGATGAGAAGGAACGCAAGGAAGTGCCGGTCACGATCAATATGATCGGTTCGCCGGCCGACGGCTTCACCGCGGGCGAACCGGTGGCGCAGCCGAACCGCGTGAACGTGACCGTGTCGAGCAGCCTCGCGGATCAGGTGGCGAGCGTCGTCGGCTTAATCGACATCGACGGAGCGAGGGAATCGGTGCGGCAGCAGGTGAAGCTCGTCGCGCTCGATCAAGACGGCGCGGAGCTGGACGTGGCGGTCACGCCGAACGTCGTCGACGTCGAGGTGCCGATCACGAGCCCGTTCAAGACGGTGCCGCTGCAGATCTTGTTGGAAGGCGAGACGCCGCCGGGCTTCGCGGTGGGCGCCTTCGAGCAGAGCGCCGGGGAAGTGACGGTGTTCGCGCCGCAGGCGTTCTTGAACTCGCTGGAGTTCTACGACGGCTTGCGGATCAATCTGGCGGCGCTGACGGCGACGCGTACGTTCGAATTCGACGTGCCGCTGAAGGACGGCGTCGAGCGAATCGATCCGGGCAAGGTGACCGCCAAGGTGACCATCGTGCCGGCGGTGAACGCGACGCTGCCGGCGGTGCCGCTGACGCTGAACGGCAAGCGGGCGGAATACGAATACCGCGTGACCGCGCCGGAAGCGGGAACGGTCGATGTGCTTGTCGAGGCGGCGCCCGACATCATTAAGAATTTGGCCGCGGACGAAGTGAACGCGATCGTGGACGTCAGCAATCTGCCGCCGGGCGTTCATGAGCTTCCGGTGGAATATACGCTGCCGTCGTTCGTGGAAGCGGCAGACGGCAACGTCGGCACGGTGACGGTAGAGGTGGCGGCCGCCAGCGAGGAGACGTCCGGCGAGCCGGCCGAGCCTGCGGACGACGCGGAAGCGCCGGAGGACGGCTCCGGAGCCGCCGGCACTCCCGGCGGCGGAACCGGGAGCGGCGGCGGTACGGGCGGCTCCGGCGGCTCGACCGGCGGTTCGGGGACCGATAGCGGAGGAGAGGCCGCGTCGGACGGGCAGGACGACGGACCGCCCGCGTAGGGAGAAGCGGGACGCCTCCGATTGTCACCTTCTTGCAAGCGAATGCGTTTACTGTCACATAGGCGGTTTTCATGGGAAGTCGTTGGGAGAAAAAGGATCAGGAACAGACGAGAAGGAGACGACGGAGAACATATGGGGAAATATTTCGGGACGGACGGCGTTCGCGGCGTTGCGAACAAGGAATTGACGCCGGAGCTGGCGTTCCGCATCGGACGATGCGGCGGGTATGAATTGACGAGAGAAGCGACGGACGGCAAGCGGCCGACGGTCGTCATCGGCCGCGACACGCGGGTGTCGGGACCGATGCTGGAGGCGGCGCTCGTCGCGGGCTTGTTATCGATCGGCGCGGACGTCGTTCGGATCGGCGTCGTGTCGACGCCGGCGGTCGCGTATTTGACGCGGAAGCTCGGCGCGGACGCGGGGGTCATGATTTCGGCGTCGCATAATCCGGTGCAAGATAACGGGATCAAGTTTTTCGGCGGAGACGGCTTCAAGCTGAGCGATGAGACGGAGCTCGAAATCGAGCGCTTGATGGACGCGGAGATCGACGAGCTGCCGCGTCCGGTCGGCGGCGAGATGGGCACCGTGCGCGACGATGCCGAAGCGAAGTGGCTGTACGCGGATTACTTGCGTTCGATCACCCCGGTGCGATTCGACGGCAAGAAGATCGTGCTCGACTGCGCGCACGGGTCGGCGTTCGAGCTCGCGCCGCGCATCTTCGCGGAGCTGGGCGCGGAAGTGATCGCGATCGGCGCGGAGCCGAACGGCTTGAACATTAACGCCGGCGTCGGCTCGACGCATACGGAGACGATTCGCGCGGAGACGCTGAAGCACGGCGCGTTCCTCGGGCTGTCGTTCGACGGCGACGCGGATCGCTTGATCGCCGTCGACGAGAACGGCGAGGAGGTCGACGGCGACTACATCCTGTGCATCTGCGGCGATGCGATGCGCAAGGCGGGGCGCCTCGCGAACGACACGATCGTCACGACGGTCATGGCGAACTTAGGCTTCTTCAAGGCGGCGCGGGAGCTTGCGCTGAACACGGCGCAGACGGCGGTCGGCGACCGGTACGTGATGGAAGAGATGCGCCGCGGCGGCTTCAACCTCGGCGGCGAGCAGTCGGGACACGTGATCTTCCTCGACTACAATACGACGGGCGACGGGATCCTGACGGCGTTGCAGCTGGCGGCTACGGTCGTCGCGTCGGGGCAGCCGCTCAGTAGCTTGAAGACGATGATGCAGAAGTTTCCGCAGGTGCTGGTGAACGTGCGCGTCGCCGACAAGAGCGGCCTGAAGGACAATGCGCGCATCGCGGCGTCGATTCGCGAGGCGGAGGCGGCGCTCGGCGAGAACGGGCGCGTGCTCGTGCGCCCGTCCGGCACGGAATCGCTCGTGCGCGTCATGGCGGAGGGGCCGGAGGCGGCCGTCATCGAAGCGCATGTCGCGCGGATCGCGGACGTCGTTCGCGAGGAGCTCGGGGCGGCGCAGTAACGAACATGAATAACGGCTTTCGCGCAATGACGCGAAAGCCGTTTTTTTTCATCCCGCACGTCTACGATCGACGGTGGTGGTACGCCGTAGGGGACATCCCGTGGGTTGCCGTAAACAGCCTCGTGAAGTGATGGATGGAGGAATACCCCAAATCCTCGGCGATGTCCGAAATCGAACGGTGGCTTTCGCATAGAGCGGCTTCCGCCTGCGCCATCATCGTCTTCGTCCAATACGCCTTGGGCGACAGGCCGGTAGATTGTTTAAATAGCTCGTGAAACCGAGTTTTCCGCAGGCCGGATTCGCCGGCCCATATCTCGTAATCGGAATACGCGTACGTCTCCTTATGAATGCGCTCCAGCATCGCTTGAATCCGGGAGTCCGTTCGGAATCGAGACGGAGCCGACTGCAGCAAGTCCAAGAGGAAAGCCTTCAACAAACTGTTCGCGACCGGCTTCGCGTACGTCCCGTCTTTGCGGAAATGCGTCACGGCCGCGGAAAATAACTGCGACAGTTCCGCATACCGTTGCAGCGGTATGATGACGGGAAGGCGCTCCAGTTCCCGGCAGGAATGTACGGGCGTCGCCAACGCCTCGTTGAAATCCGAAGCTTTCCAAACCAGATGCTGATCGGTGGAGAGCGGGGCGTGCGCCCAAAGCTCGAAATAGATGTTGTACGCGGAGAGCAGGTGATCCGCGTCGGTCGAAATCGCATGCTTCTCCCGCGGAGGGATATACAGGAGATCTCCCTTCCGAACGGGATGCGTTCGGTCCCGATACGTAACGGTCCCTCTCCCTCCGGAAATGAGATGGAACGCGTAGCAATACCCGATGCGCGCGGATTCGTCGGCGTTCCGTTCCCAACGGAACCGATAATGATGCGCGACGCGGATGTGGGGGGAGACGGAGGCGATGTCCATCATGGGATCCACTCCAATACGATTGATCGGAAAAAATGACAAACGCCGAACTCGCCGCCAAATACGAAGCTTTGCGGAATTGGTATGATTTTATCATGAGATCCATCCACAAAGAAGGGCGATGATCGGAAGATGCAAAATATCGGCGGAAGCTTATCGAAGGAACAAGTAGAATTCTACAACACCGAGGGCTACCTCGTCATCGAACAGCTGTTGACCGAGGAGGAGATGGGACCGGTACGGGAGGCGATGACGCGGAAGGTATCCATGATCGCCGACGAACTGCTGCGGGACGGCTTGATCGAGGACGCGCTGGAGCATCGTCCGTTCCGGTATCGATTGGCGGAGCTGTTCCGGGGGTTGAGCGCCGAACAGTTTTTGAAATACGGAAGGAGTTGGCGGGACCGGCTGCCGGGCTATTATGATTTGATGAGCAACCCGAAAATCTTGGATGCGGTGGAGTCGCTGATCGGGGGAGAAATTTTCGCGAATCCGGTGTACAACGTCAGGCCGAAAATTCCGAGAGTCGCGGCCGGCGCCGTTCCATGGCATCAAGATAAATCGTATTGGCCGGATGCGAACGCGAACCCGGTCATCACCGTGTGGATCCCGCTGGTGGACGCCAACGAAACGAACGGTTGTCTCCATATCAAGCCTAGGACGCACCGGAAGAGACTGCTGAAGTGGCATCGCGAAAGCTTGACGGGTACGGGATACACGGCTCTGAAGGAAACCCAGTTGGGGAATCGTCAGACGGTAGCCTTGCCCGTATCCGCCGGGAGCGCGATTTTGTTCAACGATCGCTGCCTGCATATGTCGACGGCCAACCATTCGAACGAGGTGCGATGGAGCGTCGATCTTCGGTACCAGCCCACGGATCAGGATCCAATGCCGCAGCACGGCGCAGGATTTCTAGCGAGAAGCCGGAAGCATCCCGAGCGAGTCGCGACCTTGGAGGATTGGCTTGCCGAACGAACGGAGCGGCTCGAGAACCGCTGAAGCCGCGGGGAAAGGAACGGCCAAGGCTGAAACCGTCATGAGCGGCGCGGATGAAGGATGGAACTTCTTCCCCCGCCGTTCGGCGGTTTTTCCTTTTCACAAAATCCATGAAAATCCATTGAAAATTGCTGTTGCCATGGGCGGCCTTTATGCATAAGATAGGAATATGACTTTGACGGAGAAAGTGAGGGTCGCTATTTTCGGGCATCATAAGCGCCAGAGCTTGCATCGGGATCGGGCGGAGCGGGACGAGACGTTCGGGGACAACCGGACGACGACGTCGCGCTCGCGGATGGAACGGCTAACGGAAAGCCGTCCAAACGAGAAGCCGATCGCCGCGACAAGCTGACGAGGTGGAGGCGTTCGAGGATTTAACGTTCGGCGGGGACCTCCCGGCAGCGCCGCTAGGCCGAAATTGGGCATGCAAAACGAGAAGGCGACTTCTCCGACAAACATCCCATAGGGCGGCATGGAATTTTGTTCTCTTTTTTGTAGGCGGACGGAGTCCGTTTCTTTAAAGCTGTGCGGTTTGGGGTTGGAGGCATTTTCGAAAAAAGGGTATTGGGATTTACTGGTAAGGTTTCGGGAAAACCCGAGGCCCTGTTTTCGTACGCTCCTTCCCTTCAATTTATTGACAAATTCGGAGGGATCTTTCTATATGTGTGGAATCGTTGGATATATCGGTCATCGGGATTCGCAGAACATCTTGGTCGAGGGCTTGAAGAAGTTGGAGTATCGCGGGTACGATTCCGCGGGCATCGCGGTGTACAGCGACGAGGGGCTCGTCGTGCGCAAGGCGAAGGGCCGACTCGCGGTGTTGGAAGGCCAGCTGTGCGAGGAACCGATCGCGGGCTCGGCCGGCATCGGGCATACGCGCTGGGCGACGCACGGCAAGCCGTCGGACGTCAACTCGCATCCGCATACGGACGAGAAGCAGAAGATCTCCGTCGTGCATAACGGCATTATCGAGAACTACCTTCCCTTGAAGGAAGAGCTTACCGCGAAAGGCTACACGTTCGTGTCCGAGACGGATACGGAAGTTATCGCGCACTTGCTCGCAGACTTGTACGAGGGCGACATCGTGGCGGCGGTGCGGGCGGCCGTGAAGCGGATGCGCGGGGCGTTCGGCCTCGGCGTGCTGGCGGAGTCGGAACCGGATAAGCTCGTGGCGGTGCGGATGCACTCTCCGTTGATTATCGGTCTCGGGGAAAATGAAAACTTCATCGCCTCCGACATTCCTGCGATTCTCGAGCACACGCGCGACGTGTATATTCTCAACGACGGCGAGATGGCGATCCTGACGAAGGACGGCGTCACGCTGACGGACCTCGAAGGCGGCTCGATCTCGCGCGACGCGTACCGCGTCGAGTGGGATCTCGAGACGGCGGAGAAGGGCGGCTACGAGCATTTCATGCTGAAGGAAATTTTCGAGCAGCCGCGCGCGTACCGCGACACGATGAGCCCGCGCATCGACGGGAACCGCGTCGTTCTGCCGGACGTCGGCTTGACGGCGGACATCATCCGCGGCATTCGCCGCATTCATATCGTCGCTTGCGGCACGGCTTCGCACGCGGGGCTCGTCGGCAAGAGCGTCATCGAGCAGCTGACGCGCATTCCGGTCGAGACGGACGTCGCGTCGGAGTACCGCTACCGCGATCCGATCATTACGTCGGATACGCTCGTCATCGTCGTCTCGCAGTCCGGGGAGACGGCGGATACGCTCGCGGCGCTGCGCGAGGCGAAGCGTCAAGGCGCGCGGGTGCTCGCGGTGACGAACGTCGTCGGCTCCTCCGTCGCGCGCGAAGCGGATCATGTCATCCTGACGATGGCCGGACCGGAAATCGCGGTCGCATCCACGAAGGCGTACACGACGATGCTGATCGCGTTCTACTTGCTCGGCTTGTATATGGCGCAGACGCTCGAGACGGTGACGCCCGCTTATGTGGCCGATACGCTCGCGGCGATGCAGAAGCTGCCGGAGCAGGTCGAAGCGCTGCTGGGGAAAGCCGATCTGATGAAGAAGGTCGCGGAGCAGTTCAAGACGACCGAGAACTTGTTCTTCATCGGCCGCGGGTTGGATTACGCCGCCGTCGTGGAGGGCTCGTTGAAGCTGAAGGAGATTTCCTATATCCACTCCGAGGCGTATGCGGCGGGCGAGCTGAAGCACGGCACGCTGGCTCTCATCACGGAGGGCACGCCGGTCATCGCGTTGGCGACGCAGGAAGCGCTGTTCGAGAAGACGCTGAGCAATATCGTCGAGGTGAAGGCGCGCGGCGCGGTCGTCCTCGGCATCGCGAACGAAGGCCATACGGAGCTGTCCAAGACGGCGAACGAGACGTTGTACATTCCTCGGACGCTGCCGCTCTTGACGCCGGCGCTCGCCGCGGTGCCGCTGCAGCTGCTCGCGTACTACACGTCGCTGGCGCGAGGCAATGACGTCGACAAGCCGCGGAACCTCGCGAAGAGCGTGACGGTGGAGTAGGGAAAATAAAATAGGCTTTGCGGATTGTTCGAAGAAAATAAAGTATTAGACTGAAAAATAAAGTATTAGACTAGGAAAATAAAGTTGTAGACTGAGAAAATAAAGTATTAGACTGACTTGATCTGATCATACTGCAACTAAGGTACTCTCAATCGTCTCTAGATTCGACATCAGGAATAACACCGTGACTCCATATGAATTGCTTGAATTTTTCAATTACATTTATGTACCAGTCTAAAGATCGGGGTACATCAGGTTCAAACAAAAGATAGTAGGTATATCTAATTCCAGCAGTTTCATACTCTTGACTAACATCATTTAAGCTATATCCTGACTTTATAGTTAGATTATGCTGCTCAATTCGTATATTTAAGTCACGCACGGAGTGTTCTTTAAGGGTCAACTTCTCAAAGAGATCGACACTAATAGGTGCGTTATCCATCCAGTATTTTAAACTGAATATTTCGATGAAATAGAGCCACCATTCCGGTTATAAGTGAGCCAGGCCTCCGGAAAAAATGAGCCACCCCTCCGGTGGGGGGGAGCCACCC
>NZ_VCIW01000045.1 GCF_005765165.1 Paenibacillus antri
GGGTGGCTCCCCCCCACCGGAGGGGTGGCTCATTTTTTCCGGAGGCCTGGCTCACTTATAACCGGAATGGTGGCTCTATTTCATCGAAATATTCATTAATAAGATTTTTGAGTTGGATAATCGTCAGCTTGGGAGAAACAAGTTTTAGACTGATGGGATTAATTCCTGACCAACCTACTGTAAAATAGAAAATAAAGTATTAGACTATGTTGTTTAATGAAAACCGGTATAAGCTTAATTTAGTTCAGTCCGAACAATTCTCAGATATATCCGCATGCCACCCCCATAGGAAAGCGGGCTCGCTGATTAATCGTAATAATACATCCGATCAAGGAGATTATCGAGTTCTTCCTTTAGATACTTCCGCATCTGTAGACGCCAATATTCACAGTCGCTAAATTTCACATTAAACAATTCAAGATTTTCGTGGAAACCCTTATTCCATGAATTGAAGTAATACTTCTCCTCCATCTCTGTACGAAATGCGTCATAACTTAGAGCTTTAGCGATTCGAGAAATAATTTGCGGTTTTTGCTTATTGAAAATTTCCACGAGAAGCTTCGGTGCTTCGTTCAAAGCTTGTTTTCCCGCCTCTGTCTGTTTCAAATTATCAAATGAAATTTCAAAATGCATACTCCAATCTTGAAAAAATGAGGTCATCCACTTTTGTATCATTCTCCGAATGTGTACCTTAAAATTAGCATATACATTAGCCCTGGTTTCATGTCCTACCCCAATCTTATGATTAAAGTAGAATGTTGATACTGAGCGCCCATGGAACACCTTAGAGGAATCAGCAAAGTTCAAATACATCCCATCCCCTTCTTTAGTATTCAGATTAACCATATGGGATCCGAAATCATCCAACATTTGATCCATGTACCCATCCATTTTACTCTCCAAAACTGGCTTGAGTGGACTTATCCCTTGTAACCACAGCCGGCCAGCTAACGGAGGCATATAGGCATTATTCACTTCTCGGGAGAGACTCAAAAGAGTACGATAGAGTTTCTCCTTCGTAAAACTCTTTTCAGCAAAAAAGTCCGTCAAACTATTGAGTGTGTGCAAATCAAGAGAAACAAAATCGACTAGATTCGTATCGCCGAGTTCCTTAGAAAGTCTATCCTCTTCCTGCTTCAAATCACCTAAATATGCATGATAGGCTGCTTGAGCGTAAGCGTCTGTTTGCGGCCCCTTCACGAAGTTCGTATCACCTTCTTCAATCATCCGATCTTTCTTCATCTTCTCATACAGCACAATATCCGCTCGGGTACGCAAAATTTTCAGCGGTATGTCCTCTAACTTCTTATTATGCGAAACTAAGAGGTCCATACAAATGTCATAGATTGTCGGACGTTCATCTGCACGACAGAGGAAAAGAACAGCATCATAACGCTTCGCCAACACACGATTCAGTGCGTCTTCAATATCCGATTTTTCCTCGCCAACCTGAGTCAGTCCTGGCGTATCCAAGATGTTAACCTTTAGCGTCTTTCCTGGATATTCTGATTCAGGATATACCTCTTTAAACGCTTCAATAAAATCATTTGATGGCTTAACAGCATAAGCAAGTTCCTCAACCACCAATGAATAGGGACTATCGGGATCGTATGTTCGTTGAATCAGATTCTCCACCTGATTCGTTCCTACAACGCCATCTAGAACAATGTGGTTCTCATCCTACTCCTGCCTATCACAAATATCTAGAATCTCGTTTTTAACAAATGCATATAGTTGCTCGAACCAGCCATAGATAGATTTGATTTCGTTTTCAAGCTTATCATCCAAACGCTCATTGATGACCTTCTCATAGAAATCACGTTTTTTAGGTTTCGGATGAAGAGACTTCCCTTCCTTCTCCCGCTCTCTGACTTCCTCACGGAGCCCATCCGTGACCTTCAGGTATAAATCCTGAATCTTCTCCTGAAGTGTGTCCAAACCAGGAAAACCCTCCACACCAGCTTCGTTATTCTTTTTAACGTAGTTGTAGTAATGGTACGCCCTGTTTTCAGGATCTAGGATACGTTTTAGAAACGTATCCTCTACTTCAACCTCTTCGAGGTCATCCCGATTTAAATAAATAAATTCGATCAGCGTCTCGGTTAATTCCGCCTTAACCAACAATGCATCAAAAGCTTTTACCTTCACCCGGATCAACACCTTATCCGGCATCAGTTTCTCATTCAGCATGAGTAAGGTATAAATCAGAGACGTTTGTATAATACCGACGTTCCGAGCCAGTAATCGATTACTCGAATTTGGCAATACAGTAGTCAACGTAGATGACTTACCCGATCCTGACGGCCCTGTGACCTCAATAGTGGGGGCTGCCTCCTGATTACGGAAAAACGCGGTCAATTCCGCAATCGTAAAAGTATTCGTTTGATTGAGTTGGGTCATGTTTCATCCTCCAATAATGATGTAATGATCCCAAACCGCAACCTTGATCCACACAACGGCATAATTTTAATAGGTGCAAAAAGAGACATGGTCTATTAGATAGACCATGCCTCTTTAAAGAGAACCCGGGCCTCCATCCAATTCACAGCCAGCTCATGCGCCATAAGGTAAAAAGAATGGGTTATGCGGGAATGTTGTCATGACCGATGCGTAACCTAATCTCCGACTCGGTTTAGCCGCGATTCACTCGACATTCCCTTCCCCTTCAACAAGAGTCTGTTGCGCCAACCGTTTCGCCACATTAAAAGATCCGAAGCGATTCACAATGTAAGATTCAGAAGGTCCACCTACCTCCTGACGCATTTGCCGCCACTCCCTCGAAGTTGGCTCTTTGCCGAGTTTGATCGTTAGATTCCTAATAGCCTCAAGGGTTTGTTCATCAGAGTACGAATAATGCTTTCGGAAATAGTCGTCATCGAAATACTTTTCATCGATCGGCAGCTCGCGTTCACGGCAGAAGTAATAAAATACCGTCGTAGCAAGGGTATTGGTATTAAGGGTCGTTTCTTCACCAAACTGCTTTTTCGCCACTTCCTCATAGACCCGAAACAGTCTTTCAAGCAGCTGGGGGTCCAGGTACAGCGAATTTCTTGCTTGGGGGAATTCCTTCCCGAAATCCCCGGCCTTCTGATAAATAGTAACCCTGCGATTCGGAACGATTGGTAGCGGCAGCGGCTCCTCACAGAGC
Source organism: Paenibacillus antri (assembly GCF_005765165.1). Classification (NCBI taxonomy): domain Bacteria; kingdom Bacillati; phylum Bacillota; class Bacilli; order Caryophanales; family Paenibacillaceae; genus Paenibacillus; species Paenibacillus antri. The sequence continues at coordinate 3,149 of NZ_VCIW01000045.1, forward strand.
TGCACAGCCATCTGTTCAAATAGTTGGGAGACAGAAGTTTTTCGCCCTTCCCTCTCCTTTGTCGCCTTGGCGTAGACCTCGACAGAAGCCCAAAGCGACTCCAATACGACAACCGGGAAAACCGTCTTAATCGATCTCAATCCTGATCACCAACTCCTGTGAGGCTCCGGAGCCACTGGTACGGAAGATGGTTGTAGGAACGGATCTGAGCCCCCAGAGTAACAGAAGCGTAATTGTAGGCTTTCACCGACACTTCGCCGGCGCATCCTTCAATCCAAAGCCCTTGTCCGGGGACCCAATGAAGCGCGTTGTTTTCGTGGCGGAGGTGCATCTCCCCGCTTCCCTCCAAAGCCTTATAGAGAGCAAGCAGCATCTCGATAAGGTTACTGCGGATGTCGTTCACATTATCCTCCGTGGAAAGCCCCCTCATCAGTCCCACCCCTTTACCGGCTCATCACTGAGCCATGAATTGTTCACATGCTTCATCCGGGAACGAGCCTCGTAATCGGAGATATATTCCCGAACGCCGGGCCATCCCTCTTCTTCAGGTAGTACAGTGAGTTCAACTCCGACTTTTGCCGCTTCCTTCCTAGCGAGATCGACGCCGAGCTCGTAAATGATTTCTCTCTGCCCTTGATATGTGTAGATGCGCGGAACTCCCAGAATCATGTCTCCCTTTAGTGATTCTACGGAGGAATTGGCCGACATTGCCCGCTCAACACCCCGCTTAGTGTTTACGATCAGGGGAATTCCTCTGGAATCTGTAGGGATCTTCGAGTAATCCGGTCTCCAGTCCGTAGGGATCTCTTCATCCATCGCGTAGTAATTATAGGCATCAGGTATAACGTTCATGTAACGGATAAACTTCCCTTCTTCTTTGCAGCGGGGTGCATAATCCGAAGAGATGGCTTCCTTCGGCTCCCCATCAAGCTTGCATACGGATCTGTTCGGGCAATAGTTCGAGCACATCGAATAGGTTAAGATCAAAGGTCGTTTCACGCTTATTCACCTTCTCCTCGTCTGACTTTTAATTAAATGCTGGGGTATGTGTTCCCGATGATACGGATGTTTAATATTGAGCTCGCTCAGGTAACTTTCGTCTTCTGCCGTAAGGGGCTGCTGACAAACGACGCACTTACGATAGCTCGATGTCGGTTCTTGGTTTCCTCCCGCTCCGGTAGTCGGAACGACCAAACCGGTACCGGGGTTCTTTGCCCACTTCCTATACGGGGCGAGGTCCTTCCAACCCATCTCGAACAAGTCGCAGGCATTACGGAGTGCATCACTCGTGGCAGAAAGAATTGCATACTTCAGGTTCTTAATCTTCCCGGTATCCTCGTACTTCTGAAAGTTTGCGAACCCCGTTCCTTCCCGCTCCGCCTCTACGATCTTCAGCACGCCTTTCACTATGACCTGCTCTTCTAAATCGTAGATTTTGGGTTCACCTGTTGTCCTCCACGACCAGAATGTGCCGGCAGCCGTCTCCAGTCGGTGAATATATGGCTGAACCGGTATGTATTTGCTGTTGCTGTCGTTTTCTCTATCTTCAACGGTCCCTGGTGGGAATTCAGCAACAAGTTGCTCGTGAATCTCGCGGTAAACCCTTTGCAAGTCTTCCGGGGATAGATGCACAATCATCACCCATCTCGTTTTTTGTACCATTTATAATATATGTAACCAATAAAGGCAACAACCAAAAATGGAAGACCACAGGTTTACTGCCTGTGGCCGATCCGGATCCCGCTCTCAATCATCATAAATGCCTGAAGCCTATTGTGAATGACATCTAATTCCTGGCTGCACTTCAATACATCTGGATGATCTAGCCCATATCTCGTCCCGATTTCGATTAATTCTGATTGCTTTTTTTCAAACGCCTCCAATACATCCTGTACGGTCACAGCAGCACCTCCTACAATCGCGGCAGTAAGACCGGAATCAGAAAGACGATTGCGAGGGTAATTGGACTCAACAAACTTATTCCAATGCCAAGACGTTTTCTTTGGGGGCTTTTCGCGGCAAGTAAAACAATCATGATGCCTATGTAGAACATCGTAAAGGTCAAGGGTATTGCGGCATATTTAAGACCCGTGAAGAACATGCTCCCCAGACCGGCAGAGGAATCAACCATCGAATAAATGGTCTCATCTCCCGTCGCCTCCTTCGGCGCCTCCCCGCCATATTTGTAAGCAAGAAGCGGGACGTAAGAAACAAGAAGAATACCAATGCCAAAAACGATAGTCATAATGTAACCGGCTCTTTTTCGACGTGGGTTCTTTCCTGAAGTAAGCAATATTATGAATCCGACAATGAAGAGGACGCCCATAACCGGAATGCCTACCAGCTGCAATAACCGAATCACCTGTTCAAAAAGTATAGAGACCTTATCCGCTAGTTCCTGCATGAGTTAAACCCCCTTCCCTAGTCTATTAACCTGCTCAAGATTCGAGAAATACATCAATCAGTAACCTCTGCGTCGCCCTGTTTGTAATCGCCTGGGTTGACGCCGACGTACCGCTTGAACACTTTCGAGAAATAGGCGCGATCCGAATACCCAAGTGTGTAGGCGACGCTTTCTACCGTCTCGTCGGGCCGCTTCAACAGCCGTTTCGCAAGCCGCATCTTGTACTGGTGAGCATACTCCGTAAAGTTCAAGCCGGTCTTCTTCTTGAAAAACCGGGAAAAGTAGCTCGGATTCAGGTGGAGGTGGCCCGCGACGTCGACCGAGGTGACCGTTTCGCAAATATGGTCGTCGATATACGCGTGGATCGCCGCCAGCGCCGGATCGTCCGGCATCGGGTCGCCGGTCGCCGAAGCCGCCCGCAGCAGCCGTTTCAGATGGGCGCGCGTCAGCCGTTCCGTCTCCTCCAGCCGGACCGACGCATGGAGCAAGCCGAAATACGACTCGTTCGCCGGCAACCGGAACGAAGCCGCCGCCGACCGGACGAGCCGATCGCACCAGCCGATGACGGCGGACGGCTCCGGGCGGCTCCGCGCCGCCTTCGTCCGAAACTGGTTCATCGCGACGTCGATCAGCTGCGCGTTCAACTCCTCGAACGCCTGCATCGCCACGCCCGATTCCGCCGCGAATGGCCCTGCCTCCTCCGGCCCTGCGTACGCGGCAGAATGGCCGCCAAGCGTGTACGCAGGCGCATACGGCTCATAATACGCGTCGCGCATCCGTTCGCGAATCGTCCGGTACATGTGGCGAAGCTTGGCGGCCTCGACCGATTCCGCAACATAAAACGCGCTGACGTTCACTTTCAGCACCCGCTCGACATGGGCGCCCGCGTCGGCGGCGAACGATCCGATCGTCTCCCGCAGCTTGCCGCCCGCCGTGCCGGCATCGACGTTCACGATCACGCACACGCCTTCCTCGCGGAGCAGAAACGGCGTCGCCACGCCGAACGCGTCGAAGCCGAACGTCGCGGACACTTCCTCGATGACGTTGTAAGCGGCGTATAACAGAAGCTCCGCATCGTCCCACGCGTACTTGCCGGCTAAGGAACCGGCGTCCAGATGAAACCAGACGAGCGAAAACCGATCGTGCGGCCAACGGATGGCGAGCCGTTCGCCGAACAGCATCGTGTCCCGATCCGTTCGGCCGTGTTTGACGACGGATTCGAAGAACGACGTCTTCAACACGTCCCGGTTGCGTTGCAAGTCTTCCCGGAACGACAGCCGTTCGAGCGATTCCTCGCGCCCTTTCAACCACCGGACCGACTTCCGGATGCTGTCCGCCAGCTTGTCCGCGGTCAACTCGTCCTTGATCAGGTAATCGTCCGCTTCCAGTCGGAACGCTTGCTTCAGGTAGTCGACATCCTCGTAGCAGGTCAGGAAGATGATCCGTACGTCCGGCTTCCGCGCCCGGAACGTCCGCGCGAGCTCCATGCCGTCGATCGCCGGCAGCCCGATGTCCGTCATGACGATGTCGGGATCGACGTCCCGAAACCGTTCGAGCGCCAGTTCGGCGGAATGGGTCGAAGCGGCGATGGCGGTGCCGAGCCTGCGCCAGTCGATCAACTGCGCCAAATAATCGAGCATCGGCACGTCGTCGTCAATGAGCATTACTTTGTACATCGTCCGTCACCTCCTCCCCGCCGGTCTCGGGAATCCACAAGACAAAGGTCATGCCGCCCTCCGCTCCGGGCGACACGCGCAACTCGGCGTCCGTCCCGAAATGGAGGCGCAGCCTGCGAGCCACGTTGACCAGTCCGACGCCGCGCGGCGCGACGGACGGCGTTCCTCCGGTCCGCTCGGCCGCCTCCGCCGAACGCAACTTGTTCGCCAGCGCTTCCCGCTTGTCCGCCGGCATGCCGCGCCCGTTGTCCGTAATTTCGATCGTGACGAAGCCGTCTCCCCGTCGGGCGCGAATGTCGATGGCCGGCCGCTCCGGATGCAGGGCGAACCCGTGCAAAATCGCGTTTTCGACGATCGGCTGGAGCAGCAGCCGCGGAATGGTTACCCCGGCCGCTCCCTCGTCCGCGGTCCACCGGAACGCGATTTCCAGTTTGCTCCGGATTTCCATGATCCGGACATAATCCTCCAGCAGCCGGCATTCCTCCGCAATCGCAGCCGGTTCGTGCACCCGGACGTACGAACGGAGCAGCGCGATGAGCGAGTCGAGCATCCGGCTGTGCAACGAATCGCCGGCCATCACCAATTTCACTTTAATCGTGTTTAACGTATTGAGCAAAAAGTGGGGGCGGATTTGCGAGAAAAGCGCCTGCAGCTCCAGCACGCGCTTCTCTTCCTGCTCGGTCTCCACCTGCTCGATGAGCCGGTCGATGTCGTCCAGCATCCGGTTGAACGCAGTGGCGAGCAAAGCCATCTCGTCCTTGCCCGTCACCGGCATCCGGACGTCGCGGTTGCCGCCGACGTACAGCCGCGCCGTGTTGCGAAGCCGCAAAATCGGCGTCGTGATGCCGCGCGCCAGATACACCGACGCGACCACGAACAGGGTGAAGAACAGCGCCGTCGCGAGCGCCGACACCAGAAACTGTCTAGCGATCCGGCCCGTCGCTTCGGACAGCGGCGTCTCATACACGAGCGTCCACCCGGTTTGCGGCATCGTCAGCGCCGTCCGGATCGTCTCCCCGGACGGGGGCGCGGCCCTGGACTCGCTGCGGGCGATGACGGCGCCGTCCGCGTCAAGCAGCGTGATCGAACCTTCGCCGTGGCTGCGGAACAGCTTCGCGAAATACGAATCCGGAATGCCGACGAACAACGTCGCCAGCGGCCGGTTCGTCACCGGATCCGCGATGATGCGGGACGCGTACACGAAAGCCGCGCCGTCGTCCGTCGTCCCGACCGGAAACCATTGCAGCGTAAGCGCGTTGTGTTCCACGGCGTTCCGGGCTTCGAGAAACGGCCGGTCGTCGTACACGGAAAATACGCGCGCCGACAAGTTGCCCATGATAACCCGATCGCCGCTGCCAAGCATAAACAGCCGCAAGCCGGCTTCGAACGTCTGGACGAGCAGCACGTCGGCCAGCCGGTTCATTCGGCTGTAATGCCGGAACGTGTCATAGTCGGCGAACGACGCGCTGCGGCTCAACGCGCGCATGCTGTCGAGCATCGCCGGGTCCTTCATCTCCGCGAAATACGCGGAAGCGAACGAGATGCTGCCGACCGTCTTCATCAGCTGGTCCGTGACCGCCTGCACGACGTTGTCGTTCGCGTCCCCGATGCTGCCGATGACGTCTTGCCGAATATTCGTGTACGAATTGTACGTGATGACCACAAACGGGATCAAAATCAGAATAACGAACGACCCCAGAATGCGGTGGTAAAACGATATCCGGCTCATCCAGCGAAGAAACATGCTACCACAATCTTTCGTTTTCGCTTATTATATCGTCCTGTTATATAGAGAAAAAAGAGGCGGCTCGCAACCTCTTTTTCCCGTTTGGCATCGCGTTATTTATTGATCGCTTTTTCGCCTTCCGCTTTCATCGACTCGAGCGCTTCTTCGAACGTCGTGTTGTCCAGCATGTATTTCGTAAACCCGTTTTCCACGACCGTTTTCAGTTCGGTGCCGTACGGCACCGCGATCCCGGCCGACTCGGACCTCGTTTGCGGATGGTACATGACCCGGCTCAGCGATTCGAGGTCGATCAACGCTTCGTGTTCGCCGAAAAATGTAGTCAACAGCTGTTTGCCGTCCGCCTTTTTCCAACCGGTGAAATCTTTCAAATAGTTCGCGCCTTCCGTCGTCACCCAACGCATGAACGTATAAGCGGCATCCTTATTGGCGGAACGCGTCCCCATCCCGAGGAAGCTGCCCGAGACGTTCGTCGCGCCCGGCTCGACTTCCGTCGAAGAACGGGGCATTGGCGCGTACACCATCTGGAAGTCGTGCGGGAACCGGTCAAGCAAGGTACCCGCTCTTACCGCGAACGACCCTGTCGGAATCATGCTGGCGTTGCCCGCGAAAAACTGTTGCAGCGGATGGTAGTTGGAAGCGAGAATGTCCGCGTACGGCTCCACGCTCTTGTCTTCTTTCTCCATCGCCCGGCGAAGTTCGAAGAACGTTTTGAACGACGGATGGTCAAAGTTCAGCGTCAAGTCGACGTTCAATTGCGGATGCGGCAATTCGTTGTACGCGATCATGTTCGGGAACTCGCCCCACGTGTGGAAGTACGTCCCGTACCTGTCGTTGACTGTCAGCTTCTTGGCGTAATCCCGGAAGTCGTCCCACGTCCAGCCCATCTCCGGCAAAGGCAAGTTCGCTTCTTCGAGATGATCGCGATTGAAGGCGACGAACCATTGGGTCATGGTTGTAATGATGCCGTACGTTTTCCCGTCGTAAGCCGGCACCTGCACGTATTCTTCGTTCGGCTCCACGCCTTCCGCGTCGAAGAACGGATCCAGCGGCTCCACGACGCCTCGCGCCGCGCGCTCGATCAACTGCTCGATGTTAGCCGCGTGGAAGATGTCCACGACTTCCCCGCCCGCCATCAGCACGTCCAGCTTGTTCATGAATTCGACGCTGTCGTTGTTTTGCACCAGCGACACGTATTCGACCTTGATGTCGGGATGAAGTTCGTTGAATGCCTTCACCGCTTCGACCCAAGGCTCTTCGTCACGCTCCGCCTTGTACGTGTAAAACTTGATCGTGACCGGTTCCTTCGGCCCTTCGGTCGGCGTGGCGGACGGCGACGGACTCGTCGAACCCGAATTGCCGGACGAACACGCGGCAATCGTTGCGACAAGCGCAAACAACAGGATGATGACTAGCGACTTCTTCATGGATCGTTCCCCCCTGGGTAATGTGGCTTCTCCTCACGAACATTATAAAGAAAGCGTTTGTTACAAAGCGTGTAACGCATTGTGCTTGTGCCGTGTATTATTTTTACCCTTTCACGCCGCCCAGCGAGATGCCCCGGATGACGTGCCGCTGCAGCACAAGAAACAACGCAAGCAACGGGACGATCGCGGACAGGGACGCCATCATCATGACCGCGATGCTTGTCGCAAACTCTTCCTTGAAATACTGGATGCCGAGCGGAATCGGAAACAACTGCCTCGACACGAGGAAAATGAGCGGCGTCTGGTAATCGTTCCACGTCCAAATAAACTTGATAATGGCGACCGTCGCGAAAATCGGTTTGGACAACGGAACCACGATCTGCCAATACGTCCGGAAGTAACCCGCTCCGTCGATTTGAGCCGCCTCCAGGTAATCGTTATGAATGCCCGCGATGAACTGCCGGAACAAAAACGTGAAGTAAATCGAAAACATCATGAGCAGCACCAACGCTTCATGCGTGTCATAAAGTCCCAGCCAGCGGATCAAAATATACCGCGGCACGAGCGTGGCCTGCTCCGGGATCATCATGAGCGACAGCAGCAAGCCGAAAACGGCGTGCCGTCCGGCGAACCGGATTTTCGCAAACGCGTATCCCGCCATGGACGAAAACAGAATCGTGGCTGCCGTCGTCATGACGGCGATTTTGATGGAATTGGCGTAGAAGATCGTAAACGGAACTTTCCCGAGCCACACCTCTTGAAAGTTGTTCATGAAATTCCATGTCTTTGGAATCCATCGGATCGGGAACGTCCACACTTCGCTTTCGATTTTCGACGCGGCCGAAACCATCCACAAGAGCGGGATCAGAAAACAGACGGAAATCAATCCGAAAACCGCCGTCGCTGCAACCTTGCTCCATTCCCATTTGCCTGACAACGCGCGTCCCCCCTTCCCTAGTCGTGAACCTTCCGGTTCTGTACGATCCACGTCACCGACGTGACGAGCACGATCATGAGAAACAGCACCCAGGACATGGCGGAAGCGTATCCCATATTGAACCGTTGAAACCCTTCTTCGTAAATCTGGTATACGATGACCGTGCTTGCGTCGTTCGGACCGCCGTTCGTCAAAAATTTGATGATGTCGAACACCTTGAACGAGGAAATGATGCTTGTGATCGTCAGGAAAAACGTCGTCGGTCCGAGCAGCGGCAGCGTAACATGCCAGAACTGGCCCATCGTACCGGCGCCGTCGATGCTTGCCGCTTCGTACAGTTCGTTCGGAATGTTGGACAAACCCGCGATGAAAATAATGATTTTATACCCGATCAATTGCCACACGTAAATGATCATGACGGCGACGAGGGCGTAGGACGTGTCGACAAGCCACTTCGGCGGATCGGTGACCCCGAGTTGGATCAAAATCTGGTTGACCGGCCCTTTGGACGGGTGGAACAACGCGGACCACACCGCCGCGATCGCCACGGTCGAGCAAATATACGGAACGAAAAAGGCGATTTTGAAATACGACTGGAAATAAAGGCGGGCATGGATGACGGCCGCCATCGCCAGGGCGATGACGATGACGCCCGGCACCGTGGCCGCGGTGAACAGCACGTTGTTTCTCAACGCTTTCAGAAACCGATCGTCTTCCCATAGCCCGATAAAGTTGTCCCATCCGACGAACCGGATCGACGACACCCCGCCGACCAGATTCCAGTCCGCGAAACTGAGCGCCAGGCTGAACCCGAGCGGAAACACCGACAGCAGCAGCATCCCGAACACTTCCGGCCCGATAAACAGCCACCCTGCCGCGTTTTCCCTTCGTTTCCGATTCCAAAATGTTTTCTTCATCGCTTGCGTTCTCTCCTCCGGCTTCTCATGCGGGTTCCGTCTCCTTCATAAATGGCCGCCGTACCGGATCGGCCCTCTCCAGGCGAGCGGGTTGCTCGCTTTCATAGACGCGTAATCCGGGAGCGGTTTGCGTCGGACCGCCGCGCGCGGGAATCGGGTTTTGAACTTCTCCCTGCACAACGTCGCCGCTTCTCGGCTTTCGGCGCTTCCGATCACGTTCTTCGTTTCGTTCGGATCCAGCTCGAGGTCGAACAATTGCTCGAATCCGCCCCATTCGTAATACACATATTTCCATTTTCCGTTCGTCGCCATGTACAGATTGCCGTCGGCATCACCGAGATACCCGTACACCCATCGTTCCCCGAGCCTCGCGAAGTCAGCGTGAAGAAGGCTTCTCCCGTCCCGCTCTTCATCCGGCTCCGAACAGCATCCCGCCGCGTCCATGAACGTCGGGTAAATATCGGCGAGCATCACAGGGGTGGTGACGACATCTCCCGGTCCCCAACGATCGGAAACCGATCCGGGCACCCGCAGCAAAAACGGGACGCGCGCGCTGCCTTCATAAAAACACGATTTATGGAACAGCCCGTGATCCCCCAGCATTTCCCCGTGATCGGACGTGAACAGCACGATCGTATCGTCCCACAACCGTTGCCGTTTCAGCTCCCCGAACAGCCGCCCCAACTGATAATCGATCAACGTGATCTGGGCGTAATAATGTTTGCGCGCGCTGCGGACGACGTCCGGGGTCAGATCGTCGAGATTGAACGCTGCTTTCCGATTGACAACCCATGGAGGCGGGTCCGTGCGCGACCATCCGTCCTCCGGATCGGCGGGCGGCGGGACGCGGACGCCGTCGTATAACCGGACGTACGATTCCGGCGGATCGAACGGCGGATGCGGGGCTTCGAAACTGGTCCACAGGAAAAAGGGCGATTCCGGATCGCGCTGGCGTAAAAACTCGATCGATTCCTGAACCGTCCACCAGGTGGACGTATGGTCGACGGGCACCGCGCTGTACACGGGGTACGCTTCGTTCCCTCCGAGGCCATGTCCGCGATACGCGCCGGCGAACGGCGTCTGCTCCAGCCAATTGACGTAATCCTCCGGCACGAGGCGCATCCGTTCGAAACCGTATCGGGCTCTTGGCGGATGAAAATGCATTTTACCGGCTGCGTGGGTTTGATACCCGGCTTCCCGCAGTCGCCCAGGAAGAGTGTACGCCGGCTTCTCCGGCAACCGGAATTCGCCGTACCGGTCCACGCCGTGCGTATACGCGCATTTTCCCGTCATGATCGTCGTCCGTGCGGGGATGCATACCGGCGCGTCGCTGTAAGCGCGATCGAACCGGACGCTTTCCGCCGCCAACTGATCGAGATGCGGCGTCATTATCGGATGCGCGCGATACGCGCCGAGACCATCGCCCCGATGCTGATCCGTCGTCACAAGCAAGATGTTTGGCTGTTTTCGCATGGGCACCTCCTGGCGTGTAAAGACGCTTTCATTCGCTTCCGTATGTCCTCCTCCATTATAGCCCGGCCCCTTCGCGGTCACGGTTAAGGATTCGTACTTTCATGCGTGTATAATTTTTACCTGGCGACGCCGCGCAAGGATGAAAAGAAAGACCGCCCCGAGCCGTGAACTGTGACCCCATTGGCGGACAGTTTAAAGAAAGCCCTCGGCGGCTAAGCCGCCAAAAGATGACTCCTGTATTCATTGGGGGTCATCTTTTTTAATGACCATTGGTAGCGCCCCGTATTGTA
>NZ_VCIW01000046.1 GCF_005765165.1 Paenibacillus antri
AGGCAGGATGAGTAAGGCGATCTTTTTCAATACCAGAATCTAAACCATAAAAAGAGAAAAGCCTCCGATAAACGGTGGCTTTCTCTACAGTCTGACCCTTGATTTCTCAAGGGTTCCAATGCATTCCCGGCGAATTCAGAACGGCGAGGTCGCCTCCGGCAAATAACGGACGAGACGCTCCGCCCCGTCGTCCCGCCGCTCCGACTCGTGCGCCACGGCCGACGCTTCTTCGATCCAGTCGAAGTACGGATGATCGTACGGAACATCCGGGAAGTGACGCGCGACTTTCGTCTCGCCGTCCTTCAGCGGTCCGCGGAGCAAGCCGACGGACAGCCACGCCGCCGCCGCCTTCCGCTCGATCGCCGCATCCGGCGCGAACCGGGCGTCCCTCCCGTCGTTCAGGTGCTTGACATAGCCCAGCGCTAGCGCCGTCCCTAACGCGTGCTTGGACCAATGCCCTTTCATATCTTCGAACGGCGTATCGAACGGCGTCTCGAGAATGCCGTGCAGCCGCAGCATCAGCGTCAGCAGCTCCGCCTTCGTGATCGGTTCGTCGGGACGGAATTTTCCTTCGAAGCCCACCATGTAACCTTCCGCGGCCGCTTGCCGAATGTAGCGGTATGCCCAATGCGAAGCCGGCACGTCGGAATACCCTTCGGCGTCGAGATTCTTCAGACCCTTGATTCGGGCGATCATCGCCGCCGTTTCCGCTCTCGTCAACGCGCCGTCGGGCCGGAACGTCCCGTCCGGATACCCTTGCATGAACGGCTGGTGCGTCTCGGCGCCGACCGTCACTTTCACCTTCGGCGTCTTCCACTTCGCGCCGCCGTCGAGCTCGATCTCCGCTTCGAGCTCGCTAACGTCGCCTCGCTTCGCATCCGCTTTCATCTTTAATTGGAAGTGGACGACGTGAGCGCCGTTCGACTTCACGTCCTTCACGTTCCACTTAAGCAACCGGTTCGAAACGTCCCATTCGCCGCCGCCCGCGTCGACGACGTCCATCCATTCATGCACCTTCACGTGAAGTTGCGTGTTCGTTCGCGCTTTATTTTCGACGTTATGATAAATCAGATGAAACTGCGCCTTGCCGCCGGCCGTCACGGTCGCTTGGTCCGCGATCAATTGAATCGGAACCTTCCGATCGTCGTCCCCCGTCGCGCCGGCCAACCCCGCCGTTCCGATTGCGAACGCAATCGCCAACATCATCGTCAACGCCCTTCTCCACATCGTCAAGTCCGCTCTCTCCTCGCTGTCGATTTCCCCTGCGATTGTAACGTTATGTGGGGATATTCAAAATATTCGAGCGGCCTGCGTCGTAAGGCACGGTTGTCCGACGGGGCGGAGAACTATTTTTTGACGGCCCCCGGTTTCGGCGTTAGATCACGCGTCCTACCCGAAGCGCCTCGAGCGCTTTCTCGATGCGGCGGACCCGCGTCTCCGGCGTCTTGGCGCCTTCGACCGAAAGTACGATTCTTCTTCGGTTGCTGTAGGATAAGTCGTCGAAGAACGCTTTCGCTTCGGGAACGGCGTCGAGCGCGGACAAGAAGTCCTTCGGCAGGGCGAGCTCTCTCGGCTCGTGATCCAGCGTCAACTCCACGTCGACCTCCTCGCCGGCGGCGACGCCCGCGCCGCTCCGATGCTCCGCGCTGAGCGGGATCATATATTTCCCGCCCATGACCGCGACCGTGCTTCGGTACGTATAGCCGCCTCCGATCGTCACGCGAACCGGCGGCTTCTTGCCGGCGCCGAGCGCTTCGACGATGTCGGGCGGCACCTCTATGCCGGTCGCCGTCTTGCGTTCGAGTAAGATTACAGTACGAAATTTCATCGTTCCTACCCCCTCTCTTCGTTGTAGAAAAACTCCGCCAATACCGGAGCCAACGCTCCCGGTTGTACGATATGCGTCTGCCCGTCCAGCATATGCAGCTTCGCGTTCGGCAGCGCATCGGCCAGCGCCTTCATCCCCGCGCGCATCCAAGCGGGACTCTTGCCGCCGACGCCGACAAGCGCCGGGATGGTTACCGATGCGAACGGCTCCGCCGGCAGCGGATCGCCTCGTTGGCAGGCGACCGTTAACGCCGTGTCGTACGGTAGCGTATGCGCCACCGCCTTCAGCTTCCGCCATGCGGGCATCAACGGCATGGTCGCGACGACGAAAGCCGGCAGACCCACGCCTTCCTTCATGAATAACTTCACCGCCGCCGCGCGGCGATCCGCCGAGACGTGCGCCTCGAGCCGCGCCGCGTAGTCCCCCTTCACGGGGATCCGGCTGCCGTCGACGATATAAGGAGCTTCGTACAAGGCTACTTTCCGGATGGAAGGCAGTCGTCGGGCGGCTTCGATAACGAGAGCGGCTCCGGACGAGATGCCGTACAAGAACGCCGAACCGCCCGCCGCGTTCACGAGCGCTTCAAGATCCTCGACCTCGCGCTCGATCGAATAAGGCTTCCTCTCGTCGCTATCGCCCCGACCGCGTCGATCGTACGTATATACCGCGAACCGGTCCTTCAGCATCTCAGCGAGCGGCCCGTTCGGACCCGATGCGCGGTAGCAGAGCGCCCCGTCCACGAGGATGAGAGCCGGTCCTTCGCCTATGCGGTCGAACGCGATCGCGGTACCGTCTTTCGAAATCGCCTTATTCATGTGTTTGCCCCTTACGAAATGGAATGATTGCGTTACACTGAATATACCTGTTAGGGAATATTCCTGTCAACGTATAATCCTTATTCTTGCACGAACGCCGTCGAATTTCGCGGTTGCTCGGGAAATACTCGGCTATAGCAGACGAAGGCCAGCTTCTTCTCGAAGCCCTCCTTGAGGTATAGGAGAATCGCCTGCTCGTTCCCGGCGTTGACGGCCGCGGCGTTCCCAACGGCTGCCCGCAAGAGCGTCCTACCGAGTCCCCGCCCTTGGAACGGCGGCTTCAGCGCCAACGGACCGATCGTCGCGCACGGCAACCCTTCGTATTCGTCCTTATGCGCGCGTACGCATCCGACGGGCTGCTCGCCGGCGAACAGGAGCAGCATCCCTCCTTCGAGCTCGTCCTCTCCGCCCTGCCGCTTGGCGATATGCTCCGGAGCCATCGGCGCTTCTCTGCCGTCCATTCCGGATCCCTCCTGCACGCGCTTTCGACCTTTGGTAAAGAAATCCTTTACCGCGTCAGCTTTGTTATGTTACATAATTAAGTATGATGCTTGAGGGATAGGTGGTCATCTTGAGAAGAACGCATATTAGCACGGCCCGTCCCGGCTACCGGCTGGCCAAGCCGATCTGGACCGAAACCGGATCGATTCTGCTTGGGGTCGGCGTGGAATTGAACGACCGGTATTTGGATCGCTTGAAGCAGATGGGCATCGACTACATCTACGTGGAGGACAACCGGACGTCCGACATCATTCCCGAGGACGTGCTCCAGGACGAAACCCGCAAGAAATCCGTCGAAGCCGTGCATAAGACGATGACCGGATTGATGAGCGAAGCGAAAGGGAAGAAAGCCGCGCCCGTCAAGGATTTAGGTTCCACATTCCGGACGCTGTTCACGGACATCATGACGGAGCTCCCGAATCGGGGAGACGTCGTCGTGAACTTGATCAACCTGCATGTGAAGGACGGATACTTGTTCCACCATTCCGTCAACGTCGCGGTGCTCGCCGGCGTGCTCGGCATCGCCAAGGGCTATAATCGGAATCAGCTGCTCGAGCTCGGCGTCGGCGCGCTCCTCTTCGACGTCGGGATGACCGTGTTTCCGGACAATCTCTGGATGGTCTCCGCGGATCTTACCGACGAACAGCGCATAAGGCTTCAGAAGCATACCGAGGAAGGCTACAACATCCTGCGCAAGCAATTCGACGTGTCGCTGCTTTCCGCGCATTGCGCGCTGCAGCATCACGAACGGTTCGACGGCACGGGATATCCCAGAGGATTGAAAGGCGGGGAAATTCACGAATACGCGCAAATCGTCGCGATCGCGGACGTATACGACGCTTTGACGTCGCCGCGGCCGTATCGGAAGCGGTTCAGTCCGAGCGAGGCGATCGAATTTTTGTACGCGAACGGCAACCAGTGGTTCGATCTGGAGCTGATCCGGCTGTTTTGCAAATATATCGCGATCTATCCGGTCTCGTCGACCGTCCAGCTGAACACGGGGCAGCTCGGCGTCGTCTCGTACGTCGACCCTCTCGTGACGCACCGGCCGATCGTTCGGATCATTCAGGAGGCCGACGGGAAGGAAACGTCCTCCGCGTACGAGATCGATCTGCGTCAGCAAGTGAACGTAACGATCGTGCAGACGTTGTAGGCGAAGGCGGCGGTCCGCGAGGGGAGCCGCTTCGCGGTCTTCGTTATGCGGAATGTTCCGCTTATAACCGCGTTTTCGCGCTTCGCGGGCTTCGTTAGGCGGAATGTTCCGCTGTATAACCGCGTTTTCGCGCTTCGCGGGTCTCGTTAGGCGGAATGTTCCGCTTTTAACCGCGTTTTCGCGCTTCGCGGGTCTCGTTAGGCGGAATGTTCCGCTTTTAACCGCGTTTTCGCGCTTCGCGGGTCTCGTCAGGCGGAATGTTCCGCTTTTAACCGCGTTTTCGCGCTTCGCGGGCGCAGTTCCGGCCGAGCCTCCTCCCTCCTCAAACAAGAAGAGAGCCCTCGTCACCGAGGGCTCAGACTGTCGAGAAACCTCTCGGCAGTTTTCTTTTGTCTATTAGTTTTAACACGGCACCGCGTTAATGTGGTATAATATCGTTATTAAACCAAC
>NZ_VCIW01000047.1 GCF_005765165.1 Paenibacillus antri
CTGGCAAACCGCTAAATATGTAGAGCATACTCCCCCTCCTTCACAGCCAAACCGCCAATATTATGCGGCCCTCCGAATAAATGCAGTAAATTTTACCGCTGGGCTCTTGTCTCCGTTAGTTGAGTCCATATTGGCTTGTTATTAAGACAACTTCAGGATATATTCTTCAACCTCCTCAGCTCGTGCATTTGAGTATCCCTTGTCTTCGCCTTTTATTTCAAATCCGCACTTTTCTAAAACGCGAATAGAAGCAATGTTGTCCTTGACCGCACGAGCATAAAGAGGTCGAATAGTTATGCAATCCAGAAATTGAGAGAGTGCTTTAGTCGCGACACCTCTTCCCCAGTATTCTCGTCCGATCCAGTAGCTGACTTCCCGTTCACCGAACTGTTCAAAGCTTGACACATGTCCAGCCACTTTTTCATTAAAGATTACCGTCTTTTTTATAATCGCTTCATTGTTTAATATCTTCTCCCAATGGGCCTTAAAAGCGACCTTATCCGCTGGATCCTTAGTAGTAAAGGCTGCCATAAAATTGGCGGTCATGTCCTTCTGCTGTTCAAAAAAAATCGGCAGGTCATCGACGATTACGTCACGCAACATTACGTTTTCCATGATACACCTCACTTGGATTTTCCAGCCATAGATTATTTCGACATTAATGTTGAATGATCCTGTCCGTTACTTCAATGCACGACGGCAGCCGATCGTGTGCCGGCTGCCGTCGTGTCATGTGGAGCTAACGTACACGTTAGCTCCATAGTCTTATGTTTTAAATAGAGTCGCTGCTTATAGTTGTGAGGCTTGCCGAACACCTAATGCGGCGAAATCCCGACGGGCTTAGGGGGCTGGATGTGGTCACTCGCTTCTCAGAGTGACCCGGAGCGTCAATATGGTGTTAGCCGAAGGAAGTTCTGGAAGCAGCCATTGCATTTAAGGTGTTCTCAAAATAGCTATATACTTCATCTGCAATTCCCAGAAACTCTTCAACAAGTACATTACTATCCAAGTAACAAGCATACAGATAATCAACTAAAGCGGAGTCAATCTCACAATAGTTTAATATGGCATTCTTCATCTTAATAATGTCGTCTTGCCATACACCTGTATCTTCTAAAACCAAAGAGTATAATGCACGAATTAATCTCTTAGAGTAACCTTTAATATATCTAGTTTTCATTGTGTTATCACTAGCATTAGAAAGTAAACTATGTATACGATCTACTTCCTCCTTGGTCTCTGTATTTAAGTCTAAAATGAACTCTGGAGAAATAATTATCGGTGGTACTTTTTCACCAACGTCATGACCATATATGCAAACACAAATTATCTTTATCCAAAAACCCCACTCATTTGGTTTACTTAATACATCGTCAATCGAGCAAATTATCGTATCAATCTTAGTTACT
This sequence comes from Paenibacillus antri, assembly GCF_005765165.1. Taxonomy (NCBI): domain Bacteria; kingdom Bacillati; phylum Bacillota; class Bacilli; order Caryophanales; family Paenibacillaceae; genus Paenibacillus; species Paenibacillus antri. The sequence continues at coordinate 1,410 of NZ_VCIW01000047.1, forward strand.
ACTGGATATTCTTCCAAAAGCCTGTCTTTAATATTTGACAATCTTTCGTAATCAATATCTTTGGGATTTACACATACAATAGTAAAGTCTGCATCTGACTTAAAAGGTTTAGCAGTTCCTTTTGGAATCGAGCCACACATATAAATGCTATGAATCTTACCTTTAAATTCGGTAAGTATATTATCTATATACTTATCAACAAAATCCTTATATTCACTTTGTATTACAATTCTATTTATAACTTTTTCTAATATCATATAGACTCCTCCTAAACTAAGAACTTCTTTCGGCTAACGTTCCTCGCATTCACGAACCTCCGCAGGAGGTTGTCGGCAGTTCCAGCTTCTCCGAGATCTCGTCTGCGGACCGAGGGCGCAGTTAGGCCCGATGCGTGAATGTGGTGTTATAGGATGTCCCGGCCTTCTCTGATCAACTTTCACATGGTTTTAGGGTTTCCATTCGATTTTTCTTATGTTATTCTTTAAGTAACAAAGCCGAGTGCTGCGAACACTCGGCTATACAATTGGCTTGGATGGGCTCACCCTTCAAGTTAATTACAGGCAAAAACCCACCTTTGGCCGGAAACCTTGGGGTGGGTTTTTACTTTCTCTTGTAGTTATTCCCGATGTATGTTAAAAGAGCTAGGACAAAGGATGCGAAGAGAATCATGATTGTTAGCGCGTCTTTCAACTCCATGGTTTCACCTCCTTTCGAAGGGAAACCATGCCCACCCAAGATTCAATTGTACCTCTCGATTATACCATTTATACCCTAACAGATATAGAATATTTGTTCTCTTTTGTTGCATTTGTTTTTATTTACGCGTAGTGTGACTGTTTACAAATTTGTATTTCACTATGCGTAGCGCAGCTGTTCACGATTTAATTTTTACTACGCGAAGCGAACCTGTTTACGAGTTGATCTTCACGATGTATTCTCTTGACATTCTGAGCCTTGTTTTTGTATTTGCCGGGATTTCCTATAACGTCTCTCGCATTCACGAACTCCCGAAGGGAGTTGTCCGCAGATCCCACTTCTTCGATCTGACGTCTGCGGACCGAGGGCGTATGCCCGATGCGTGAATGCGGTGTTAGGCGAAGTAGACTGTGGGCTCAATTGCTAAGAGCCTCCTTCATCATTATGTCTGGGAAGTTTTTAAGCTTTACGATTGGTGAGTGGTTTAAATCTTTATTTAATTTCTTTATGTTCATTTCCTTAAGGGGGAGGTAATGTTCAACCATAAATTCTGTCATCCGAACCATATCTATCATTGAACCTAGTACACTTCGATCATAGGTCTTGGTAAATCTAATCTGGTCAATGTTTGCTACATACTTGTTAATCTGCTCTTGTTTTATTTTTTCAAATTGGAGGTTTTCAACCAATGAACTTATGAAAATATCTTTTACTTTGTGAAAATGATCTTTCTTAACACCAAAAAGAATAAAACAATATCTTGTCTTATTATTCATAAAAATGATGTTGTTTCTCCTTGCAAGTCTGAATACATTGGCATGCCAATTGAAAAATTCATCATTCTGACTTGTGTTTTGTTCTTCAGGAAAATTTGATAGTTCAAATAATTTCTTAGTACATGATATTGTAATCATTTTTTTGCTTATTCCTTTCCCAGTCTATTTCGCCTAACGTTCCTCGCATTCACGAACTCCCGTAGGGAGTTGTCGCAGCAACCACTTCTTCGAACTCTCGTCTGCGACCGAGGGCGCCAGCCCGATGCGTGAATGCGGTGTTAAGCGAAGTAACCGGCTTCTTTGAGTCAACCCTCAAACTGCTTTTACCTGTTCTTTTATCTTTTTGGCGAAGCTTGCTGTGATTTGTTTTACAAAGTGGAATTCAAAACGTAATAGAATTGGAGTTGTCAAAAAAAGTGCAGTTTGAAAACACCCTCATAAGGAAATTCCGTTACTAAGCTGCTTTAGAAAGCATCCTTTCGCGATAAACAGTT
>NZ_VCIW01000048.1 GCF_005765165.1 Paenibacillus antri
TTCCGGACGAAGTAAGCCACTCCATAGCGCCTCCTGCTAGAATGATCCGTATGCGTTGTTGAAAGACAGCGTAAATCATTCGTGAGGAGGTCACTATGACCCCATATCGTGAAATCCTGCGGCTACATAGCCAAGGAATCAGCCAACGTAACATTGCCCTCAGTTGCGCCTGCTCGCGTAACACCGTAGCCAAAATCATTCAACGAGCAGAAGAACTCGGTACCGCCTGGCCGCTAGAAAAAGAGCTAACGGATGGCGAACTGCGTCAGCGCCTCTTTTCCGAATCGGCTCAAGTCTCGCGCCGCAAGCATCCGGATTACGACTACATCCACAAAGAGATGGCCAAAAGCGGCGTCACGTTAAGCTTGCTTTGGAATGAGTACTGCGAGCAATGCCGGCTGAGTCAAGCGATTCCGCTGATGTACTCGCAGTTTTGTCACCACTATCAACAGTACACGTTAAAATCGAATGCCACCATGCGAATTCAGCGCAAGCCGGGTGAGCAGATTGAGGTGGATTGGGCAGGTCAAACGGCTTCCATTATTGACCGAGACAGCGGCGAAATCGTCACCATGTATGTCTTTGTAGGCGTGCTCTCATACAGTCAATACGCCTACGTAGAAGCCTTCCCTTCGCAAAATCAGGAAAGCTGGATTACCGCCCATATCCACATGTATCAAGCCTTTGGCGGTTCAACGCGTGTCCTCATCCCAGACAACTTGAAGACAGGAGTAGACAAAGCAACTGGACATGAGCCCGTCATTAACAAGGTGTATCACGAGATGGCCGAACACTACAGCACAGCTGTTATTCCTGCTCGCGTACGCAAACCCAAAGACAAGCCAAATGTAGAGGGCTCGGTCGGCGTCGTTTCTACATGGATTCTGGCTGCGCTGCGTAACCAGCAATGCTTCAGTGCGGCTGAGTTAAACCGAGCGATTCGTGAGAAGCTTGAGGGCTTGAATGCCAAACCGTTTCAAAAAAAGAAGGGAGCCGGCTCAGCGTGTTTACAGCGGAGGAAAAACCGTTTCTGCTGTCCTTGCCAGCTACCCTCTATGAGATGGCGGTTTGGAAGACCGCCACGGTCCAATTCAATTATCATATAAGCGTAGAGAAAATGCACTACTCCGTTCCTTACGAATACATCAAGCATCGCGTCGATGTCCGAATGACACGATCGACGATTGAGGTCTTCTATCAAAATCATCGGATCTGCTCTCATCCCCGGCTCCACGGGAAACCCGGGCAGTACAGCACGGTAGAAGCTCATATGCCGGAAAATCACAAACAATTTGTCCAGTGGAACGCACAACGTTTCATCACTTGGGCACAGCAGATCGGCTCCTATACAAGCACCGCTGTACAGGCCATTCTTAGTGCGCATAAAGTGGAGCAGCAAGGTTACAGAAGCTGTATGGCCCTTCTGAAGCTTGCCGACAAACACGGTGTTGGTCGACTCGAAGCAGCGTGCGTCAGAGCGCTATCGTACACGCCAAGGCCAAGCTTTCAAAGTATCAAAACCATTCTGGCAACCGGGCAGGATCGCCTTGAGGTTGGGACACCGAGTGAGAGCCAGACTACTTCCTCCTCCGAGAACCACAGCTTTGTCCGCGGTGCGGACTACTACGGGAGGGGCTAAGCCATGGTAAATGAACCTACCGTACGCAAGCTACATGAGATGCGCCTCGCCGCCATGGCAGAATCATTCCAAAAACAACTGTTGGATCCCAGCTTTCAGGAACTCACGTTTGAAGAACGCTTCGGCATGCTGGTGGATCTGGAGTGGTCGAGGCGTAAAAATAATCGGCTGGCCACCTTAATCCGCAAGGCAGATTTTCAACAATCGAACGCCAGCATTGAGGACATCGAATATCACACCGATCGTAAGCTGGATCGCACGCAGATCCTACGCTTGGCAACAGGTGCTTACGTGCATGACAAACTGAATATCATCATCATGGGCGCTTCGGGTGCAGGGAAAACGTATCTCGCCTGCGCTTTTGGAATCGCCGCCTGCCGGAACTTCCTACCGGTGAAATACATCCGCTTGCCAGAATTACTCAACGATTTGGCAGTGGCACGCGGAGAAGGCATCTTTCAACGGGTCATGAAAACCTACAAGAAAGTGCTGCTGCTCATTCTCGACGAATGGTTGCTCGTATCGCTCAAGGAAAGTGAAGCTCGGGATTTACTCGAAATCGTAGAGGCGCGCCATCAAACCGGATCCACCATATTCTGCTCCCAGTTCGCTCCGGGAGGCTGGCATAGTAAAATCGGTGAAAGCACACTTGCCGATGCCATTCTCGACCGTATTGTGCATTCTTCTTACACGATAACGATTGAAGGCACGGATTCCATGCGCAAACGTAAAGGACTCATTAAGTAATCGATCAAGGGGCCACCTTATGCAGGGTGGCTCCCCCCCACCGGAGGGGTGGCTCATTTTTTCCGGAGGCCTGGCTCACTTATAACCGGAATGGTGGCTCTATTTCATCGAAATATTCA
>NZ_VCIW01000049.1 GCF_005765165.1 Paenibacillus antri
ACTTCGCATACAACGTAAGGTCTGCGGCTCCGATCGGCGACGCAAAATCGTACGCCGCCGTCAAGTCCGCATCGGTATACCACCCGGCGAACGTGCAGCCCGTCTTCGTCGGAGCTACCGGCTCGGTAACCACAGTGCCATAGTCGATCGTCTGGCCCGTCGTCGGCGTGCCGCCGTTGCTTTCGAAGGTTACCGAATATTGGTTCACCGTCCATTTCGCATACAACGTAATGTCTGCAGCTCCGATGGGTGCCGCGAAGTCGAACGCCGCCGTCAAGTCTGCGTCCGTATACCACTCGGCGAACGTGTACCCCGTCTTCGTCGGTTCCGCCGGCTCCGCCGCCGTATTGCCGTAGTTGATCGACTGGCTTTCTACCGGCGAGCCGCCGTTGCTCTCGAAGCTTACCGTGTATTGGTTTACCATCCACTTCGCGTACAGCGTCACATCCGCAGCTCCGATAGGTACCGCGAAATCGAACGCTTGCGACAATGCGTCGCGATCCGTGTACCACCCGGCGAACGCATACCCTGTCTTCGTCGGGTCCGTCGGCTTGACCGCGGCGCTGCCGTAATGCACCGTCACGCCGTCTACCGGCGAGCCGCCGTTGCTCTCGAAATTTACCGTGTACTGGTTTATCGTCCACTTCGCGTACAGTGTCACGTTCGATGCGCTGATCGTGAACGTATCCGCCTCAGCATAGTTCGTTCCGCTTCCGTTCGCCTCCGTGCTCCACCCCTCGAACGAATGGCCTGTTTTCGCCAGGCCCCCCGGGTTGCCCGGCACCGTCACATCGGTGTTGTACACGTGGCTGCTGTCCTCAGGCACGTCGCCGGACGTTGCGCCGTTCCCTTCGTACTTCACCGCATAGCTGTTAATCGTCCATTTCGCATACAACGTCACATCCGCCGCGCCTACTGTGAACATATCCGACTCCGCATAGTTCGTTCCGCTGCCATCCGCCGCCGTGTTCCAGCCCGCGAACGTGTGGCCCGTCTTCGCCAAGCCCCCCGGGTTTCCCGGCGCCGTCGCATCGGTGTTGTACGCGTGGCTGCTGTCCTCAGGCACGTCGCCGGACGTTGCGCCGTTCCCTTCGTATGTCACCGCATAGCTGTTAATCGTCCATTTAGCATACAACGTCACATCCGCCGCACCTATCGTGAACGTATCCGACGTGGCGTATTGCGTTCCATTGCCATCCGCCGCCGTATTCCAGCCCGCGAACGTGTGGCCTGTCTTCGTTAATCCGCCAGGGTTGCCCGGCACTGTGACGCTAGTGTTATAGTCGTGGCTGCTTTCCGTCGGCACCGTGCCGCCGTCGCTTCCGTTGCCGTCATACGTAACCGTATAGCTGTTGATCGTCCATTTCGCATACAACGTAATGTCTGCAGCTCCGATGGGTGCCGCGAAGTCGAACGCCGCCGTCAAATCAGCGTCTGTATGCCACTCGGCGAACGTATACCCCGTCTTCGTCGGTTCCGCCGGCTCCGCCGCCGTACGGCCGTAGCTGATCGACTGGCTTTCTACCGGCGAGCCGCCGTTGCTCTCGAAGTTTACCGCGTACTGGTTTACCGTCCATTTCGCGTACAGCGTGACGTCCGCCGCGCCGATCGTCAGCGTGCCGCCCGCCGCGTAGTCCGTGCCGCTGCCGTCCGCCGCCGTGTTCCAGCCCGCGAACGTGTGGCCGAGTTTCGCCAGACCGCCCGTGTTGCCCGGCACCGGGACGCCCGTATTGTAGTCGTGAATACTGTCCGCCGG
>NZ_VCIW01000050.1 GCF_005765165.1 Paenibacillus antri
GGAAGAGCACTGAAAAACGCATACAATTTTTTCAAGTTTGGCCGCTGAGACATTCAGCGGTCTTTTTTTCTTTGTCTTCTTTATCAATTCACCGCGTTAATTTGGTATAATATTGGTGAGGTGAGTGTTATGTTGGAATTAAATAAACAGCAGTCCTTATCATTTCATAGCGAACTTTATAAATTCATTCCTCAAGACCATCTTTTAGTAAGAATTCAGCAACTTATTGATTTTTCGTTCATCTTGGATTTCGTGAAAGATCAATATAATCTGTTTTACGGTCGACGGGCCAAGGACCCCGATATGCTGTTCCGTCTTCTCTTTATCCAAAAACTTTATAATTTGTCTGACGAGCGGGTCATCGAAGAAACAAAAGTCAATCTAGCCTACAAATGGTTCGTTGGTTTGAACCCCGAGGATCAACTTCCCGACCCGTCTTTGCTTTCACTATTTCGCGTACATAAAATCGGTGCTGGCGAGGTGGAGTCGCTTTTGTTGGAAATCGTTAAACAGTGCGTGGAGAAAGGGATTGTTAAATCTTCTACGATCATCATCGACGCCACACATACCCATTCCAAGCACGAGGCTTCCAAACCTCTACAGGTTTTAAAACACGCAGCTTACCGTCTCCAGCGTTCAGTAAAAAAGCAAAATCCAAAAATGCTCAAGAAATTACCAGTCATGCCCGAATTTGCAGGTGATTGTCGCGAGAAGGAAATACAGGCCCTGCACTACTTGGCTGAACTCGGAGCTGCGGTGGAGGAACTTGTGCCGGATGCAGAGGGTGCTCTGAAACAACGTTTGGAGGAAACAAGGAAGATTGTGGAGGACGAGAGACTGCTCGCATGGAAAGGGGTACAATCTGCCATTGATCCTGACGCCCGATTTGGTTGGAAGAGCTCAACAGATTCATTTTTTGGTTACAAGGAAAGTATTGCAATTACAGAAGATGGAATTATTACGGCATTAAAGGTGGAGCCCGGCAACGCAAGCGACCCGAAGGCATTCCCTGACCTTATGAAACAGACAAAAGAAACGGGACTCGTGGTAAAGGAAGTCCTTGCCGACAAAGCGTACGGGAGCTTCACTAATCTAAAATTATTAGATAAAGACGGGATTGTTCCAACGATTAAGCTGAATGAGATGATGCTCTATGGGCATCAAGACGAACAAAGGGAAAAGTTCGTGTACCATAAAGACAGCGAGACGGTCGAATGCCCTGCCGGACATCACAGCATACGCAAAGCGAGGATGGGACCCAAGGACGGAAATGAGTGCCAGAGATTGACATTCTTTTTTGAGATCGAGAAGTGTAAAAAGTGTCCGTTGCAAGCAGGATGTTACAAACCTGGATCGAACTCAAAAACGTACTCCGTACCGGTGGTACCTGAGTTTAAGCAAAGAGCCGTTGAGTACCATGGGAGCGAGGAATTTAAGGCTCGTTACCGGATGAGGTACAAAGTTGAACAGAAGAACAATGAACTTAAGACGCATCACGGCCTGGGTACTTCTCGATACAGCCGAGGTTTACTTGGTATGCGGATACAGGCCGTTCTAACTGCAATTGCAGTAAATGCCAAGCGGATGGTAAAGCTAACATGCCCTCAAATAGCCCATTAGAGGCTCCTACTCCATCCCCTTATTCGTTACCCTACGGGAAAAAGTCGTGATTCTGTTGCTCAGGGCAACAAAACCACGACTTTTTCAGTGCTTTCC
>NZ_VCIW01000051.1 GCF_005765165.1 Paenibacillus antri
TGAACTGTGACCCGTAAGATGGACACTTTGAAAAAAGTGACCCTCTTACGGGTCATTTGTGTTTTAATCAGACTACACGAGGATGCGGGGCTGACACCATGATAAAATCGAGAATAAAGTTTTCAACGCAAGACATACGGCAATTACAGGGAAACCCTAATGTTCAACAGATCTCTGAGAAGAGCATTACATACTCACCTGTTTTTAAGTTGGCCGCCGTAATGGCATATAACGACGGAGCGGCACCCATGGAGATATTCATTAATGGCGGGTTCGACACTGTTGTAATTGGCCCTAAAACGCCGAAATGGTGCTTGAAACGTTGGCGTACCGCTTACGCGAAATACGGGGAGGAAGGGCTGCTGGAAGAGCGTAGAGGGAAGGGTTCCATTGGGAGGAAGCCTGCTGGTGAGCTATCGGTGGAGGAAAAGCTAAAGAAGGCCGAAGCAAAAATCAAACTTCTTGAAGCGGAGAATGAGTTGCTAAAAAAGCTCGAAGCGCTCGAAAGAAGAAATCATAGCACACTCTCCTCTTCCGAGCGCTTCCAACTCATTAAGCAGGTTCTTCAGAAATATCGATTGAAGGGCATGACGAGGTATCTGTGCCGGCTTGCAGAGGTGAGCAGAAGCGGATACTATCGTTGGTTATTAGCCGAGGAGCACAGGCAGCAGCAGGACCATACTGATGAACGGGACTTCCAACTCATTAAGTCCCACTTTGATTTTCTGGATGGCAAAGCAGGCGCTCTGGTTATTAAAATGCGCTTGGAGAGAATCGATGGTATTGTAATGAATCATAAGAAGATCCGCCGACTAATGCGTAAATATCGCCTTGTTGCAAAAGTTCGTCAATTAAATCCTTACCGTAAGATGGCGAAGGCAACGCATGAACACTCCACTTGCCCGAATTCGTTGGATCGCTGTTTTGATCAAGGTGAGCCTCAAAAGGTCCTTCTAACGGATATAACCTACATGCGGTACGGTAGGGGCCAGTGGGCGTATCTTTCCTGTGTAAAGGATGGGGCAACGAAGGAGATCCTGGCTCACTACCTCTCCACTTCACTTGATCTATCAATTGTGGAGAGAACTTTGGACCTTCTTTGTGATCGTCTCTCAGGCAATATACATCCTGAAGCAATTTTCCATTCTGATCAAGGGATGCATTATACACACCCCAGGATCAGAAATCTAATTAAGAAGAATGGTTTTAAACAATCCATGTCTCGTAAGGGGAACTGTTGGGATAACGCACCGATGGAATCATTTTTTGGTCATTTAAAAGATGAACTTGATTACCAACATTGCAATTCGATCGAGGAACTACGCTTACTTGTAGATCAATACATCTCGTATTACAATACGGGGCGCTACCAATGGTCATTAAAAAAGATGACCCCCAATGAATACAGGAGTCATCTTTTGGCGGCTTAGCCGCCGAGGGCTTTCTT
>NZ_VCIW01000052.1 GCF_005765165.1 Paenibacillus antri
GGTAGTGTCCAGAAGTTTGTGTATTTTAGGTAGGGGTATCCATCGGGACGATGGATGCGTCAATTAGATTTAATTTTCTGAACTTGGTTCTTGTGGAGAACGTAGCCCAAGCGAAGCGCGGGAGGTGGTATCTTATTCCAACCCCTTAGTGGCAATCGCAGGGTAACGCTCGTCAAACATGGTAGCGAGCTTCTGTTTCACCGCGGGATCACCGAACCCACGAATGACCCTATTGGAAAAGCGTTCGTTGTAGTCGATGGCATCCAAGTAAACAATCTTCTCAGCTGCATCCATGTTTGTTAGGCTGTTCATCGGCTTTAGTCGTTTGCGGATCTCTTTGTTCATCCGTTCGATCGGGTTGGACGTGTAAATTGCATCCTTGATCATTGCTGGGTACTTAAAGAACGCTAGCAACGTCGGCAGTTGTCCCTCCCATGACGCGATTTCCTTCGGGTATAGCTTGCTCCACTTGGCTTTTAGCGTATCAAATGCGGCGATCGCAAGGTCGTGGTCCAGTGCGTTGTAGATGGTCTTTAGGTCATCCAGAAAATCGGTTTTATGCTGCACGCGGATTTTCGGGAATGTCGAGCGCACCTTGTGAACGATGCAGTGCTGTACGTCTGCCTTCGGATACGTCTCTCGGAACGCATCATCTAGTCCAGGTAGCCCGTCGAAGACGCCAAGGAGCACTTCCTGCGCACCTCGGCGGTAAAGATCCTTGAGCACGTCACGCCAGCCGTTGGAGCTCTCTTGGCCACCGACGTAGAAGCCGAGGATTTGTCGGTGCCCTTCCTCATCAATGCCCATGGCGAAGTAGATGACCTCACCACTCACCGTACTTCGCTTGAGCTTAACGTAGAGACCGTCGAGGTAGATGACACTGTATCTCTTTTGTAAGGGACGCTGCTGCCAGGTTTGGATGTCCTCAAGGACCGTTGCCGTAATGTTGCTTACCGTTGAGGGAGAATAATGGGTACCGAACATGCTCTCGATAAACCGCGCCACATCGCGAGTACCCATTCCGCTCTTATACATGTGGATCACCGCTTGCTCTAGCCAGTCGTCTCGTCGCTGATATGGCTCGAAGATCTGGGTGTGAAACTCACCGTTTCGGTCACGTGGTACCGCCATTTCCTCAATGTTACCGTACTTGGTATGCAGGCTGCGTCGGTAGTAACCGTTTCGGCTGTTATGGTGGCCTTCGGGACTGTCCTCCATGAAATGCTTGATTTCGGCTCGCATAATGGATTCTAAATTGTCCTTTAGAAACTGAGTGACAAGATTTTCAAATAGATTGGATAGCGCACTTTCGGGTATAGTAGTCATCGAGTAGGGTCCTTTCTTGGTGACGTCGCAATCCCAAGAATACCCTACTTTTTTTATGCCTGACTAGGCTCCAATCTTTGGTACACAAACTATTGTACGTCATCG
>NZ_VCIW01000053.1 GCF_005765165.1 Paenibacillus antri
CCGAAGTAGTCGCGCTGCGCCTGCAGCAGGTTCGCCGGCAGCCGCTCCGTCCGGTACGAATCGTAGTACGCCAGCGCCGACGAGAACGACGGCGTCGGGATGCCGCGCTGCACGGCCGTCGCGACGACGTTCCGCCAAGCGTCCTGGTATTTCTCGACCGCGTTCTTGAAATAGTCGTCCAGCAGCAGGTTCTTCAGCTCCGGATTGCGGTCGTACGCATCCGTGATGTTTTGCAGGAATTGCGCGCGGATGATGCAGCCGCCGCGGAAAATTTTCGCGATTTCGCCGTATTGCAAATTCCAGCCGAAGTGTTCGGAGGCGGCGCGCATCTGCGCGAAGCCTTGCGCGTACGAGCAAATTTTGCTCGCGTACAGCGCCCGGCGCACCTGCTCGATGAACTCGGCTTTGTTTACTTCCGTATGCTGCGCGCTCGGTCCGCTCAGAATCTTGCTCGCTTCGACGCGCTCCCCTTTCATCGAGGACAGGAAGCGCGCGAACACGGATTCCGTAATGATCGACAGCGGCACGCCGAGGTCGAGGGCGCTCGCGCTCGTCCACTTGCCCGTGCCCTTCTGGCCGGCCGTGTCTTGAATGACGTCGACCATCGGAAGTCCCGTCTCCGGGTCCTTCTTCAGGAAGATGTCCGCCGTAATTTCGATCAAGTAGCTGTCCAGCTCCCCGCGGTTCCACTCCGCGAAGATCGTGTGCAGCTCGTCGGCGCTTAAGGACAGCACGTCCTTCAGCAGCTGATACGCTTCGCAGATGAGCTGCATGTCGCCGTATTCGATGCCGTTATGCACCATCTTCACGTAGTGGCCCGCGCCGCCCGGTCCGATGTACGTGCAGCACGGCTCGCCGTTCACATGCGCCGAGATCGCCTCGAAGATCGGCCCCACGAGCTCGTACGCGTCCTTCGGGCCGCCCGGCATGATCGCCGGTCCCTTCAGCGCGCCTTCCTCGCCGCCGGAGACGCCGGTGCCGATGAAGCGGAAGCCCTTCGCGGTAAGCTCCTGCTCGCGGCGCTGCGTATCCGGGAAGTAGGCGTTGCCGCCGTCGATGATGATGTCGCCCGCGTCGAGATGCGGCAGCAGCGACTCGATCGTCTTGTCGGTCGGCTCGCCCGCCTTGACCATGATCATGATTTTCCGAGGCGTCTCGAGCGATTGCACGAACTCCTCGACGCTGTATGCGCCGACGAGGTTTTTGCCGGCCGCTTCAAGGGCGAGCTCCTTCGTCTTCTCCGGCGAGCGGTTATAGACCGCTACGGAGAACCCTTTGCTCTCCATGTTCAAGGCGAGGTTCTTCCCCATGACCGCGAGGCCGACGACGCCGATTTGCTGTTTC
>NZ_VCIW01000054.1 GCF_005765165.1 Paenibacillus antri
GCGCTTCCACCCCGAACCTATCAACCACGTCGTCTACATGGGGTCTTCAAGCAGGGAAATCTCATCTTGAGGGGGGCTTCACGCTTAGATGCTTTCAGCGCTTATCCCTTCCGTACTTGGCTACCCAGCGATGCTCCTGGCGGAACAACTGGTACACCAGCGGTACGTCCATCCCGGTCCTCTCGTACTAAGGACAGCTCCTCTCAAATTTCCTGCGCCCGCGACAGATAGGGACCGAACTGTCTCACGACGTTCTGAACCCAGCTCGCGTACCGCTTTAATGGGCGAACAGCCCAACCCTTGGGACCTACTTCAGCCCCAGGATGCGATGAGCCGACATCGAGGTGCCAAACCTCCCCGTCGATGTGGACTCTTGGGGGAGATAAGCCTGTTATCCCCAGGGTAGCTTTTATCCGTTGAGCGATGGCCCTTCCATTCGGTACCACCGGATCACTAAGCCCGACTTTCGTCCCTGCTCGACCTGTATGTCTCGCAGTCAAGCTCCCTTCTGCCTTTGCACTCTTCGAATGATTTCCAACCATTCTGAGGGAACCTTGGGGCGCCTCCGTTACTCTTTAGGAGGCGACCGCCCCAGTCAAACTGCCCGCCTGACACTGTCCCCGCACCGGATTCACGGTGCCAGGTTAGAACTCAAGCACGATCAGGGTGGTATCCCAACGGCGCCTCCACCGAAGCTGGCGCTCCGGCTTCTCTGGCTCCCACCTATCCTGTACAGATCGTACCCAAGTCCAATATCAAGCTGCAGTAAAGCTCCATGGGGTCTTTCCGTCACGTCGCGGGTAACCTGCATCTTCACAGGTACTAAAATTTCACCGGATCTCTCGTTGAGACAGCGCCCAAGTCGTTACGCCATTCGTGCGGGTCAGAATTTACCTGACAAGGAATTTCGCTACCTTAGGACCGTTATAGTTACGGCCGCCGTTTACTGGGGCTTCAATTCAGAGCTTCGCCTTGCGGCTAACCCCTCCTCTTAACCTTCCAGCACCGGGCAGGCGTCAGCCCGTATACTTCGCCTTGCGGCTTCGCACAGACCTGTGTTTTTGCTAAACAGTCGCTTGGGCCTTTTCACTGCGGCCCCCTCGGGCTATTCACCCTACCGAGGCACCCCTTCTCCCGAAGTTACGGGGTCATTTTGCCGAGTTCCTTAACGAGAGTTCTTCCGCGCGCCTTCGCATGCTCTGCTCGCCTACCTGTGTCGGTTTGCGGTACGGGCGCCTTCGCCTGGCTAGAGGCTTTTCTCGGCAGCCAGAGTACATGTTCTTCGGGTACTT
>NZ_VCIW01000055.1 GCF_005765165.1 Paenibacillus antri
TGGACTTCTGTCAAGAAAGTGGACACAAGTCTATGAAGCCTGGAGTTGCTTATGGTATTCCTTTTCGAACCGATGAGGGGGTAGATACCCAAGGGTTGAATGGAGACGTATAAGGTTGTACTCGAGCTCGATGTACTTGTAAAGCGCATCGTATGCTTGCAACCTTGTCTTGAACTTGGTTTGGTAGATGAGTTCCTTCTTTAAGACGCTGTGAAAGGACTCTATACAAGCGTTGTCATAGCAGTTGCCCTTCCGGCTCATGCTGCCAACCATTTTCATCTCTTTAATGCGCTGTCGGTACTCTGTTGAAGCATACTGCGACCCTCGGTCGGAATGATGAATCAGACCCGCCGGCGGCTTTCGGCGTTCACAAGCCATATCGAAGGCTCTGAGAGCAAGTTCCTTGGTAATGCGGTCCCCCGCAGCCCATCCAACGATCTTGCGGGAGAACAGATCCATCACGCTAGCTAAATACACCCAGCCTTGCTGCGTTTGGATGTACGTGATGTCCGAGACCCAGACTTGGTTAGGGGCAAGGACTTTAAAGTTTCGATTGAGCACATTTTCGTATACCGGGTGATTATGCTTCGAGTTCGTGGTTGCTTTGTGTTTCTTTACAACAACGGAGCGCAGGCTCATTTCTTTCATGAGCCGGCTGACGGTTCTGGTTGAAACCACCCAGCCTTCTTGACGCAGTTTTGCGGCGATCTTCGGACTTCCGTCGCGTTTTTTAAAGGCATAAAAGTGATGCTGAATCCGCTTCTTTAGCTTGTTTCGCCGCTTTTCCTGCCTACTGGGTTTATGCTTCAACCATTTGTAGTAACCGCTCCTTGAGACCTTTAGGACACTGCACAACTTCTCGACACGATACTGGGAGCTAAATTTGCGTATAAACGCATATTTCAGTTTCGGTCTTTCGTGAAGAAGTGCATCGCCTTTTTTAGAACCGCGATCTCCTCTTGTAGATCGCGGTTTTGTTGCTCTAACTTCTTAAGTCGATCGTAATCAACGATGAGCTGTGCCTTTTCTCCATTGTTTCCATACTGCTTTCGCCAACTACAAATACTGCTAGCGGGAATATCGAGCTCTTCGGCGAGCTGGGTTGCTTTCTTTCCAGTCTCCTCCATGTGTTTTACCGTCTGACGTTTAAACTCTTCATCAAAATGCTGTCGGATTTCTCCCATGGCACACCTCGACCTGATTAATTGTTTTTATTGTAACAGGTCTTCACTTACGGCGTGTCCACCTTCTAGTCTAATTGCA
>NZ_VCIW01000056.1 GCF_005765165.1 Paenibacillus antri
TTTTGCAACTAGAATAAAAAGTGGACACCAGTTAAGAGACATTAAATAATGAACTTAACTAGGAGGTGTTCACATGAGTGAACAGCGGCAGAGCTACAATGAGGAGTTTAAAAAACAGACGGTTAAGTACATCCAGGAACAATGCAAATCGGTGACAGACATTGCCGAGGAATTAAATATTCCTGCGAAGACGCTACATTCTTGGTTGGGGAAATACCGTCAGTTTGACAACGAATCGGTCGCAAGCGTAGACCGAGTACGTGAACTAGAGCAACTCCTTAAGCAGAAAGAACAAGAACTAAAAGAGAAGGACAGGCGAATCGCTAATGCGGAAGAAGAGCTAGCGATTGTAAAAAAGGCGGTGCACATCTTCAGCAAACCAAGGAACTGAGGTTTCAGTTCATCGAGGAACACCGCTCCGTGTTCCCATTGGAGAAGATGTGCAAAGTGTTAGATGTCTCTAGGAGCGGATTCTACAAATGGGAAGCGTCTGATCCGAGTAGACGAGAGCTGCTGAAACTTGAAATCGTCGAACGCATTAAATTCCACTTCTACGATTCGGAAGAGCGGTACGGAGCACCTAAGATCACGCATTTACTGCATCTTGAAGGATACGACATCGTTGAGCGGACAGTAGGTAAATACCTGCATGAACTAGGGCTGCGCTCGTGCGTTGCACGAAGGTTCAGAGTGACAACAACCGACTCCAATCACGATGATCCGATTGCCCCGAATGTGCTTGATCAGAACTTTGAGGTTGAAATGCCAAACAGCGTATGGGTCGCAGATATCACGTACATCCCTTGTCGTGAAGGCAGACAGTATCTTGCAAGTGTCATGGATCTTTGTACTCGAGAAATCGTAGGTTGGCGCCTTGGAAGTCGTATGACGACAGACCTCGTGCTGGGAGCGTTGGAGGACGCCTTTGCGGCCAAGAAGCCAACTTCAGGACTAATCCATCATTCCGACCGTGGGGCACAGTATGCGTCCCTGGAGTACCGTTCACGGCTTCAGAGCTTTGAGATACAGGCAAGCATGAGCCGGAAAGGAAACTGCTACGACAATGCGTCCATGGAGTCATTCCACAGTATTTTGAAGAAGGAACTCGTGTACTGCAAGAAATTCAAAACAAAGCAGCAAGCTTACAATGAGATCTACAGGTACATTGAATTCTTCTATAACCGGAAACGAATCCATGGGTCGCTGGGATATTTGTCGCCGGTTCGTTTTGCCGCACAATTTACGGCTTAAGAGATTTTTT
>NZ_VCIW01000057.1 GCF_005765165.1 Paenibacillus antri
GGCGGGTACGAGTATTACGTCTGGGTGTTCTCCGCTTACATGATCGCGACCGTCATCGCCACGCCGATCTTCGGCAAGCTGTCGGACATCTACGGGCGGAAGCTGTTTTTCCAGCTCGGGCTCGTCGTCTTCCTGCTCGGCTCGGTGCTGTGCGGCGTCGCCGCCACGATGGAGCAGCTGATCGCCTATCGAGCGATTCAAGGCATCGGCGGCGGGGCGCTCATGCCGATCGCCTTCGCCGTCATCTTCGACGTCTTTCCGCCGGAGAAGCGCGGCAAGATGAACGGCTTGTTCGGCGCCGTGTTCGGGCTGTCGAGCGTGTTCGGCCCGTCGCTCGGCGCGTACATCACCGACTACATCGACTGGCGGTGGGTGTTCTACATCAACGTGCCGATCGGCATCGTCGCGCTGACGCTCATCCAGCTCGGCTACCGGGAGAGCAAAGCCGCGAATCGCCAGCGCATCGACTGGTTCGGCGCGACGACGCTCGTCGCGGCCATCCTCGGCTTCATGTTCGCGATCGAGCTCGGCGGCGCGGAGACGTACGGCTGGGGCTCGCCGCAAATCATCGGCTTGTTCGCGCTGTTCGCCGTCGCGTTCGTTCTGTTCTTCGTCGCGGAGCGGCGGGCGGCGGATCCGATCGTCGAGCTGAAGCTGTTCAAGAATCGCTTGTTCACGGCGAGCCAGGCGATCGGCTTCTTCTACGGCATCCTGATGGTGTCGGGGGCGACGTACATTCCGCTGTTCATCCAAGGCGTCTACGGCGAATCGGCGAGCGCGGCGGGCATGACGCTGACGCCGATGATGCTGGCGGTCGTCGTGAGCAGCATGGTCGGCGGCCCGCTCGTGAGCCGGATGTCGTACCGGAACATTATGTTGATCTCGACGGTGATTCTGGCCGTCTCCATGGTGCTGCTCGGCACGATGACGGTCGACACGCCGCGGTGGGTCGTGACGATGTACATGGTGCTCGTGGGCCTCGGCATCGGGGTGAACTTCGTCGTACTGAACATCTCGGTGCTGCACGGACTGCCGCCGCAGTACAAGGGGACGGCGATCTCGCTGATCACGTTCTTCCGGACGATCGGCTCGGCGCTCGGCGTGACGGTGCTCGGCGTCGTACAGAAGGCGAGCTACAAGGCCCGGATCGAAGAGGCGTTCCCGGACGCGGCGGCGGCGGCGCAATTCGCGGACCCGCGGGCGCTCGTCGTGCCGGAGGCGCGGGCGGCGATTCCGCCGGAGG
>NZ_VCIW01000058.1 GCF_005765165.1 Paenibacillus antri
CAAGCCATAGCTTCGGTGGTGTGTTTAGCCCCGTTACATTTTCGGCGCAGAGTCACTCGACCAGTGAGCTATTACGCACTCTTTCAATGGTGGCTGCTTCTAAGCCAACATCCTGGTTGTCTGTGCAACTCCACATCCTTTCCCACTGAACACACACTTGGGGACCTTAGCTGATGATCTGGGCTGTTTCCCTTTTGACGATGGATCTTAGCACTCACCGTCTGACTCCCGGATACGAATACGCGGCATTCGGAGTTTGACTGGACTTGGTAACCCTTGGCGGGCCCCGCACCCAATCAGTGCTCTACCTCCGCAATTCTTTACTCCGAGGCTAGCCCTAAAGCTATTTCGGGGAGAACCAGCTATCTCCGAGTTCGATTGGAATTTCTCCCCTACCCCCACGTCATCCCCGAGCTTTTCAACGCTCGTGGGTTCGGGCCTCCAGTGCGTGTTACCGCACCTTCACCCTGCACAGGGGTAGATCACCCGGTTTCGGGTCTACGTCCACGTACTGTAAGTCGCCCTATTCAGACTCGCTTTCGCTGCGGCTTCGTCTCATCGACTTAACCTCGCACGGGAACGTAACTCGCCGGTTCATTCTACAAAAGGCACGCCATCACCCATATAGAGGGCTCTGACTTCTTGTAAGCGCACGGTTTCAGGTTCTGTTTCACTCCCCTTCCGGGGTGCTTTTCACCTTTCCCTCACGGTACTGCTTCGCTATCGGTCGCTAGGTAGTATTTAGCCTTAGCAGATGGTCCTGCCGGATTCCCACGGGGTTTCACGTGCCCCGCGGTACTCGGGATCCGTCTGGCTGGAGCTGCATTTTGCGTACAGGACTATTACCTTCTTCGGTTGGCCTTTCCAGACCATTCGACTACGCAGCTCTTCGCCGTGATGACGTCCCACGACCCCGGCGTGCAAGCACGCCGGTTTAGGCTGTTCCGCATTCGCTCGCCGCTACTAACGGAATCACTATTGTTTTCTTTTCCTCAGGGTACTTAGATGTTTCAGTTCCCCTGGTCTGCCTCCTCACACCTATGTATTCAGTGTGCAGGTACACGGTTTTTACGCCGTGTGGGTTTCCCCATTCGGACATCCCCGGATCAAAGCCTGCTTACGGCTCCCCGAGGCCATATCGTCGTTCGCCACGTCCTTCGTCGGCTCCTAGCGCCTAGGCATCCTCCGTGCGCTCTTTATAACTTATCCA
>NZ_VCIW01000059.1 GCF_005765165.1 Paenibacillus antri
CTGAAAGCAACCAAGATCGTGACGAAGTTTTAGCGAACTTAGTTGAAGGTTTTGTTGTAACCGGTACGGTTAAAAACTTAACGGATTACGGTGCATTCGTTGATTTAGGCGGTGTGGACGGTTTATTACATATCACTGATATGGCATGGAAACGTGTTAAACACCCAAGCGAAGTGGTTGCTGTAGGTCAAGAAGTAACTGTTAAAGTACTTAAATTTGACAAAGAGAAAACTCGTGTATCATTAGGCTTAAAACAATTAGGTCAAGATCCATGGGCTGCAATCGCTCAAAACCACCCGGTAAACAGCAAATTAACCGGTAAAGTAACTAACTTAACCGACTACGGTTGCTTCGTTGAAATTTTAGACGGTGTTGAAGGTTTAGTTCACGTTTCAGAAATGGACTGGACAAACAAAAACATTCACCCGTCTAAAGTGGTTAGCGTAGGCGATGTAGTTGAAGTAATGGTTCTTGAAGTTGATGAAGAACGTCGTCGTATCTCATTAGGTTTAAAACAATGTAAAGCAAACCCTTGGGAACACTTCGCAGCAACTCACAACAAAAACGATAAAGTGACAGGTAAAATCAAATCTATCACTGATTTCGGTATCTTCATCGGTCTTGAAGGCGGTATCGACGGTTTAGTTCACTTATCTGACATTTCTTGGAATGCGACAGGTGAAGAAGCTGTTCGTAACTACAAAAAAGGTGACGAAGTAGAAGCTGTTGTATTACAAGTTGATGCGGTTAAAGAACGTATTTCTTTAGGTATCAAACAATTAGAATCGGATCCGTTCACTAACTTCGTAGAAAGCACTAAAAAAGGTGCAATCTTGACTGGTAAAGTTGTAGAAGTTGATGCGAAAGGCGTTAAAGTTGAATTAGAAGGCGGCGTGGAAGCATTTATCCGTGCTAACGAAGCAACTCGTGACCGTGTTGAAGATATTACAACCGTTATTTCTGCAGGTGATACTATCGAAGCGAAATATACAGGTGTAGATCGTAAAGCGCGTGTTGTGAACTTATCTGTTCGCGCGAAAGACGAAGCTGAAGAATCAGCGGCAATCGCTCAAGTGAATAAAGAAGAAGTTGCAATTCCAAACGCTATGGCTGAAGCTTTCAAAGCAGCTAAAGGCGAA
>NZ_VCIW01000060.1 GCF_005765165.1 Paenibacillus antri
AAAGCATCTAAGCGTGAAGCCCCCCTCAAGATGAGATTTCCCTGCTTGAAGACCCCATGTAGACGACGTGGTTGATAGGTTCGGGGTGGAAGCGCAGCAATGCGTGGAGCTGACGAATACTAATCGGTCGAGGACTTATCCAACATTTTCGGATGAACATCTCAAGTTTCGCATCCAGTTTTCAGGGGACAAAAGCTCCTGTGGCTATGGAGAGATACCCAAGTGGCTCAAGGGGACCCTCTGCTAAGGGGTTAGACTGCGTAAGCGGTGCGAGGGTTCGAATCCCTCTCTCTCCGCCATTCCTTCATCAGATGGAATGGGAAGATAGCTTTCATCGTGGCGGCGTAGCTCAGCTGGCTAGAGCGTACGGTTCATACCCGTAAGGTCGGGGGTTCGATCCCCTCCGCCGCTACCACTTTCATTCTCGGGCGCTTAGCTCAGCCGGGAGAGCATCTGCCTTACAAGCAGAGGGTCGGCGGTTCGATCCCGTCAGCGCCCACCATTATCTTTTATATCGTCGCGGGGTGGAGCAGTCCGGTAGCTCGTCGGGCTCATAACCCGAAGGTCGTAGGTTCAAATCCTGCCCCCGCAACCAATTTTCTTCATCGCGGAGCCGTGGTGTAGAGGCCTAACATGCCTGCCTGTCACGCAGGAGACCGCGGGTTCGAATCCCGTCGGCTCCGCCATTTTTTACGGCTTGGTAGCTCAGTCGGTAGAGCAATGGACTGAAAATCCATGTGTCGGCGGTTCGATTCCGTCCCAAGCCACCATTGCTTATTTGTAAGCATGGGGGATTAGCGAAGTGGCCAAACGCGGGAGACTGTAAATCTCTTCTCTTACGAGTTCGGTGGTTCGAATCCATCATCCCCCACCACCTTATCTAACTTACATTAACAAAGCAAAAGCGTTTCTTCTTTTCAGAAGAAACGCTCAGACTGTAGAGAAAGCCAGCGTTTTTCGGAGGCTTTCTCTTCTTTTGGTTTAGATTCAGGTATTGAAAAAGATCACCCTACTCATCCTGCCTTT
>NZ_VCIW01000061.1 GCF_005765165.1 Paenibacillus antri
GCTTACGGCTCCCCGAGGCCATATCGTCGTTCGCCACGTCCTTCGTCGGCTCCTAGCGCCTAGGCATCCTCCGTGCGCTCTTTATAACTTATCCAGAACTGCTGCAGCGGCGGGTGTTTGTTTTTTCTCATCATCGATTTTTTTCTAACTTAGAAAAATATCTACGATACGAAAATACAGAACCACTCCCCCGCGCATCAGCGCGCTTAAAACTTCGGATGTGTATTTCTCGTTTCGCTATCCAGTTTTCAAGGAACAAATTGATTAGAAGGAAATTCTCCCTCTAATTACCCGGTTTTTTCAGCATCTCGACCATTTAGCAGGAATTCCTCCCTCTAATTCGCCCATTCCGACCAAATACACGGTCTTCACGCCGAATTAGCGGTATGTTTTCCCGGTAAATCGCCAACCGCATCGATTCCCATCGAATTAGTGGTATCTTTTCCGTCTAAGTTGAAGGCTTACGCCCTCAAAACCGAACATGAGCTGAGCATATGCTTGTATTATGGCTTGCGCCAGATTTGTACCCCAGTGCTACGACCGGGAAGTACTCCATAGAAAGGAGGTGATCCAGCCGCACCTTCCGATACGGCTACCTTGTTACGACTTCACCCCAATCATCTACCCCACCTTCGGCGGCTGGCCCCTTGCGGTTACCTCACCGACTTCGGGTGTTGTAAACTCTCGTGGTGTGACGGGCGGTGTGTACAAGACCCGGGAACGTATTCACCGCGGCATGCTGATCCGCGATTACTAGCAATTCCGGCTTCATGCAGGCGAGTTGCAGCCTGCAATCCGAACTGAGATCGGCTTTCTGAGATTCGCTCCACCTCGCGGTCTCGCTGCCCTCTGTACCGACCATTGTAGTACGTGTGTAGCCCAGGTCATAAGGGGCATGATGATTTGACGTCATCCCCACCTTCCTCCGGTTTGTCACCGGCAGTCATCTTAGAGTGCCCACC
>NZ_VCIW01000062.1 GCF_005765165.1 Paenibacillus antri
CACCCACCGTGTGTCTCCTGAGTATCACTCTTCGGTATTCGCAGTTTGCATCGGGTTGGTAATCCGGGATGGACCCCTAGCCGAAACAGTGCTCTACCCCCGAAGGTGTCCGCTCAAGGCTCTACCTAAATAGATTTCGGGGAGAACCAGCTATCTCCCGGTTTGATTGGCCTTTCACCCCCAGCCACAAGTCATCCGCTAATTTTTCAACATTAGTCGGTTCGGTCCTCCAGTTAGTGTTACCCAACCTTCAACCTGCCCATGGCTAGATCACCGGGTTTCGGGTCTATACCCTGCAACTTAACGCCCAGTTAAGACTCGGTTTCCCTTCGGCTCCCCTATTCGGTTAACCTTGCTACAGAATATAAGTCGCTGACCCATTATACAAAAGGTACGCAGTCACACGCCTAAGCGTGCTCCCACTGCTTGTACGTACACGGTTTCAGGTTCTTTTTCACTCCCCTCGCCGGGGTTCTTTTCGCCTTTCCCTCACGGTACTGGTTCACTATCGGTCAGTCAGGAGTATTTAGCCTTGGAGGATGGTCCCCCCATATTCAGACAGGATACCACGTGTCCCGCCCTACTCATCGAGCTCACAGCATGTGCATTTTTGTGTACGGGGCTGTCACCCTGTATCGCGCGCCTTTCCAGACGCTTCCACTAACACACACACTGATTCAGGCTCTGGGCTGCTCCCCGTTCGCTCGCCGCTACTGGGGGAATCTCGGTTGATTTCTTTTCCTCGGGGTACTTAGATGTTTCAGTTCCCCCGGTTCGCCTCATTAACCTATGGATTCAGTTAATGATAGTGTGTCGAAACACACTGGGTTTCCCCATTCGGAAATCGCCGGTTATAACGGTTCATATCACCTTACCGACGCTTATCGCAGATTAGCACGTCCTTCATCGCCTCTGACTGCCAGGGCATCCACCGTG
>NZ_VCIW01000063.1 GCF_005765165.1 Paenibacillus antri
ATTAACTGCAAATGCGGGTAATAATACCGAACCGAGTTGGTCTCCGGACGGAAGTACGATTTACTTCACTTCGGATCGTGCAGGTTCTCCGCAAGTATATAGAATGGGTTCATCAGGCGGCGGAGCAAGCCCTATGGGCGGTAGCGGTAGCTATAACGCTAAAGTATCGTCTGATGGTAAGAATTTAATCATGATTGCCGGTGATAAAGTAGTAAAACGCGATCTCGCTTCGGGTGGCACGGAAGTATTGAGTTCAACGTTCTTAGATGAAAGTCCAAGTATTTCGCCAAATGGTATTATGGTTATTTATAGCTCTACCAAAGGTACGAGCAAAGTGCTACAATTGGTGTCCGCAGATGGCCGTTTCAAAGCTAACTTGCCGGGAGCAGGTGGACAATTTAAGTTTCCTGCTTGGTCACCGTATTTGACTAAATAAAATAAAATTCTTTTTAGGAGCAACAAATGAAAAAACTAGCTAAAGTATTGATGATTGCGGCACCAGCATTCGTATTAGCAGCTTGCAGCAGCTCATCAGACAATGCTAACGCAAATGCTAACGCAAACGCAGGTCAATTCGGCGGTATGACTGCTGAAGACTTACAAACTCGTTACAACACTGTGTACTTCGGTTTCGATAGCTACGCAGTTGAAGGTGAGTACCAACAACTTTTAGATGCACACGCTGCATACTTAACATCTGCAAACGGTAAAGTAACTGTTGCTGGTCACGCTGACGAACGTGGTACTCCAGAGTACAACATCGCATTAGGTCAACGTCGTGCAGACGCAGTTAAAAACTACTTAGCAACTAAAGGTGCTAACCAAGTTTCAACTGTTTCTTACGGTGAAGAAAAACCGGCTGTGTTAGGTCACACTGAAGCTGAC
>NZ_VCIW01000064.1 GCF_005765165.1 Paenibacillus antri
TCAGACTGTCGAGAAACCTCTCGGCAGTTTTCTTTTGTCTATTAGTTTTAACACGGCACCGCGTTAATGTGGTATAATATCGTTATTAAACCAACGATTAGGCGGTGCGCTTATGCTTCGTTCCCAATCCGACAAACAATCTGCGTTTGAATTTGTATGCATCGAAGATCTTGTCCCCAAAGATCATTTACTCCGCAAGATCGACAAGTATATCGATTTCTCCTTTATCCTTGAGAAGGTGCGCCCTCTGTATAGTTCTGACAACGGCCGTCCCTCAATTGATCCGCTCGTTCTCTTCAAGATGATCTTTCTTGGCTATTTGTATGGCATCCGCTCCGAGCGTCGGTTGGAACAAGAAATCCAGACAAATATCGCGTATCGCTGGTTTCTCGGGTTGAATCTTAACGATCGCGTTCCAGACCACACTACGATTAGCTGGAACCGCCGGACGCGATTTAAGGACACAGGTATCTTTCAAGAGATTTTCGACGAGATCGTGCTTCAAGCCATGCGCCACAAGATGGTTGGAGGTCGTGTTCTCATAACAGACTCCACACACCTCAAGGCCAATGCCAACAAGAGAAAGCATGTCACGCAAGAAGTACAGATCGGCACACGAGAATACATCCAACAGCTTGACGAAGCGATCAGCGAAGACCGGGAAGAGCACGGAAAAAAGCTCTAAAACCGAGGAAGGAGGTGACAGAGACTCGTACGATAAAGGTCAGTACTACCGACCCGGACAGTGGATACATGGTTCGCGACGGGAAGCCGGAGGGCTTCTTTTACCTCGATCATCGCACCGTAGA
>NZ_VCIW01000065.1 GCF_005765165.1 Paenibacillus antri
TGATACCACGTTCAACACGGCCTGTTACTACCGTACCACGACCAGAAATTGAGAATACGTCTTCGATTGGTAATAAGAACGGTTTATCAATTGCACGCTCCGGCTCTGGAATGTATGTATCTAAGTGGTGTGCTAACTCAAGAATTTTTTCTTCCCACTCCGGCACGCCGTTTAACGCTTGTAACGCTGAACCACGTACGATTGGTGTATCGTCACCTGGGAAGTCATATTGAGAAAGAAGTTCACGTACTTCCATTTCTACTAATTCTAATAACTCTTCGTCATCTACCATGTCGCATTTGTTTAAGAATACGATGATGTATGGTACGCCTACTTGGCGACCTAATAAGATGTGCTCACGAGTTTGTGGCATCGGACCGTCTGTCGCTGCTACTACTAAGATTGCACCGTCCATTTGCGCAGCACCGGTAATCATGTTTTTAACATAGTCCGCGTGTCCCGGGCAGTCTACGTGTGCGTAGTGACGTGTTTCCGTATCGTACTCAACGTGTGATGTGTTGATGGTGATACCACGCGCTTTCTCTTCCGGCGCATTATCGATTTGGTCGAATGCACGAGCCGCACCACCGAAGTGTTTTGATAATACGGTAGTGATTGCTGCTGTTAAAGTTGTTTTACCATGGTCAACGTGGCCGATTGTACCCACGTTAACGTGCGGTTTTGTACGTTCAAATTTTTCTTTAGACATTTTAAAAAGCCTCTTAAACAAACACGGTTACAAATGGTACATAACCACATTAACCAAATGTAGAAATTGTTAATAAATTC
>NZ_VCIW01000066.1 GCF_005765165.1 Paenibacillus antri
GAAACAAAAGCAATCTACAGGCACATTTCGCAGCCTGATTTGCTTTTTAGCCGTAAAGGGCTATGAGCGGTAACGCTCTGTTCGAGATAATTAGTGCTTTGCAAGTAAAAAGACGGTTAGCGATAAGCGTATTTTTCGCCTGATTATTATGTATTAGATAAAACAATGCGGAGTTTATAAAACAATGCCTAAAATTAAAACAGTACGTGGTGCTGCTAAGCGTTTCAAGAAAACAGCTTCAGGCGGTTTCAAACGTAAACAATCTCACTTACGTCATATTTTGACTAAGAAAACCACTAAACGTAAACGTCACTTACGCCACAAATCAATGGTAGCGAAAGCAGACCAAGTATTAGTAGTAGCGTGCTTACCATACGCATAAGCGTTGAGTCAAGTTAAAACGTACTTTAGTGAATTTTAGTTAATTATATACATTAGGAGATTTAATAATGGCTCGTGTAAAACGTGGTGTTATTGCAAGAGCACGCCATAAGAAAGTTCTTAAGGCTGCTAAAGGTTATTATGGTGCGCGTTCACGTGTTTATCGCGTTGCGTTCCAAGCTGTAATTAAAGCTGGTCAATATGCTTACCGTGACCGTCGTCAACGTAAACGTCAATTCCGTCAATTATGGATTGCACGTATCAACGCTGCAGCACGTCAAAACGGTTTATCTTACAGCAAATTCATCAACGGCTTGAAAAAAGCTTCTGTTGAAATCGACCGTAAGATTTTAGCTGACATCGCTAGA
>NZ_VCIW01000067.1 GCF_005765165.1 Paenibacillus antri
CACGTTCGCCGGGTGGTATACCGATGCGGACTTGACGGCGGCGTACGATTTCGCGTCGCCGATCGGAGCCGCAGACCTTACGTTGTATGCGAAGTGGACGGTCAACAGCTATACGGTGACGTACGACGATAACGGAAGCGACAGCGGCAGCGCACCGGCGGACAGCGCTCACGACTACAATACGGGCTTCGCGGTGCCGGGCAACTCGGGCGGTTTGGCCAAGACGGGCTATACGTTCGAGGGCTGGAACACGGCGGCGGACGGCAGCGGTACGGACTACGCCGTCGGAGACACCTATACGATGGGGGCGGCCGACGCGACGCTGTACGCGAAATGGACCGTCAACAGCTATACGGTCGCATACGACGGCAACGGCGCAACGTCCGGCAGCGCGCCCGCGAGCGGCAGCCATGTATACGACACCGTCGTTACCGTTCCGGGCAACACGGGCGGTCTGGCGAAGACGGGCCATACGTTCGCGGGTTGGAACACGGCGGCGGACGGCGGCGGCACGGGCTACGCGGGGGGCGGCACGTTTACGATCGGCGCCGCGGACGTCACGTTGTACGCGCAGTGGACAGTGAACAGCTATACGGTAAGCTACGACGGCAACGGAAGCGAAGACGGCAGCGTACCGGCGGACAGTATTCACGACTACAATACGGGCGTCCCGGTGCCGGGCAACACGGGCGGTCTGGCGAAACTCGGCCACACGTTCGCGGGCTGGAA
>NZ_VCIW01000068.1 GCF_005765165.1 Paenibacillus antri
CGTAACCCAAGTTTTAGCGTGAAATGCCGCATTGGTGCCAATATGGTATGGCAAGCGGAAAAAGACGGTATTCTGACCAAAGGCAAAGAAATCGTAGATGCGACCAGCGGTAATACCGGTATCGCTCTTGCTTACGTGGCAGCGGCTCATGGGTATAAAATTACCCTAACTATGCCGGAAACGATGAGTACCGAACGTAAACGTTTATTACGCGGTTTAGGTGTAAACTTGGTTTTAACCGAAGGCTCGAAAGGGATGAAAGGGGCGATCTCTAAAGCGGAAGAAATCGTCGCAAGCGATCCGAACCGTTATGTGATTTTAAAACAGTTTGAAAATCCGGCGAACCCGGCAATTCACCAACAAACAACCGGTCCGGAAATTTGGAATGCGACCGAAGGTAAAGTGGATGTGATCGTAGCAGGCGTGGGAACTGGCGGTACGATTACCGGTATTTCTCGCTATATTAAACAAGATCAAGGCAAACAGATTATTTCCGTTGCGGTTGAACCGAAAGAATCACCGGTTATTACACAAACCTTAAACGGCGAAGAAGTTAAACCGGGTCCGCATAAAATCCAAGGTATTGGCGCAGGTTTTATTCCGAAAAACTTAGACTTAAGTTTAATCGACCGTGTAGAACAAGTTTCCAGCGAAGAAGCGATTGCAACCGCACGCCGAATTACGGCGG
>NZ_VCIW01000069.1 GCF_005765165.1 Paenibacillus antri
CTACCCCTCACCATTGACCCATATAAAGACGCTCAGCGTCGAATGGATTACGAAGGCTACATCTCACGTAGTCTGCTTAATCGTTTGGGTGAATCTGTGAGCAATGTGCTAAGCGATGCACAAGTTACTCTCTCGTTATATATCGATCCGCAACGCTTAACCGTTATTAAAGGTACGGCGACAGTGGAAGTGGAATTCGATTGCCAACGATGCGGTAACCCGTTTACACAAACGCTTGACTGTTCGTTTTGTTTCAGTCCGGTGTCCAATATGGATCAGGCGGACAATTTGCCCGAAATTTATGAACCAATCGAAGTAAACGAGTTCGGTGAAGTAAATTTACTAGATATGATCGAAGATGGATTTATCATCGAATTGCCTCTAGTCCCGATGCATAGTGAAGAACACTGTGAAGTGTCCGTGAGTGAACAGGTGTTTGGCGAATTGCCTGAAGAATTGGCGAAAAAACCTAACCCGTTCGCTGTATTAGCTAATTTAAAGAAAAACTAGATCTAGGAGTATAGCCAATGGCTGTTCAACAAAATAAAAAATCTCGTTCACGTCGTGATATGCGTCGTTCACATGATGCATTAACAACAGCAGCAGTTTCAGTAGATAAAACAACTGGTGAAACTCACTTACGTCACCATGTAACTGCTGACGGTTACTACCGTGAGATCGGA
>NZ_VCIW01000070.1 GCF_005765165.1 Paenibacillus antri
CTTGCACTTTCAGAGTATGGAAGAACGAATTTTGTTTAACTTTAAATATAGGTGAAAAAATCTATGGCTATTAAAATTGGTATTAACGGCTTCGGTCGTATCGGTCGTATCGTGTTCCGTGCAGCGCAACTTCGTGATGATATCGAAGTTGTAGGTATCAACGACTTAATCGACGTTGATTACATGGCTTACATGTTAAAATACGATTCAACTCACGGTCGTTTCAATGGTACAGTGGAAGTTAAAGACGGTCAATTAGTAGTTAATGGTAAAGCGATTCGCGTAACTTCCGAGCGTGATCCTGCTAACTTAAAATGGAATGAAATCGGTGTTGATATCGCAGTTGAAGCAACCGGTTTATTCTTAGACGACGCAACAGCACGTAAACACATTACTGCAGGTGCGAAAAAAGTTGTTTTAACCGGTCCGTCTAAAGATGCAACACCTATGTTCGTTAATGGTGTAAACTTCGATGCATACGCAGGCCAAGATATCGTTTCTAACGCTTCTTGTACAACTAACTGCTTAGCACCGTTAGCTAAAGTCATCCACAATAAATTCGGTATTAAAGAAGGTTTAATGACTACAGTTCACGCAACAACTGCGACACAAAAAACTGTAGATGGTCC
>NZ_VCIW01000071.1 GCF_005765165.1 Paenibacillus antri
CTCGGTTTCCCTTCGGCTCCCTTATTCAGTTAACCTCGCTACAAAATATAAGTCGCTGACCCATTATACAAAAGGTACGCAGTCACAAGATTTCTCTTGCTCCCACTGCTTGTACGTACACGGTTTCAGGTTCTATTTCACTCCCCTCACTGGGGTTCTTTTCGCCTTTCCTTCACAGTACTGGTTCACTATCGGTCAATCAGGAGTATTTAGCCTTGGAGGATGGTCCCCCCATCTTCAAACAGGATTTCTCGTGTCCCGCCCTACTTGTCGTTAGCTTAGTACCATAATAATGTTTTCGGATACGGGATTATCACCCTCTACGATTGAGCTTCCCAGCTCATTCTCCTAACAAAACCATTATCACTAACAGGCTCTTCCGCTTTCGCTCGCCGCTACTTACAGAATCTCGGTTGATTTCTTTTCCTCGGGGTACTTAGATGTTTCAGTTCTCCCGGTTTGCCTTATTAAGCTATGTATTCACTTAATAATAGTAGATTCTTCATCTACTGGGTTTCCCCATTCGGATATCTTGGATTAAACGCTTCTTATCAACTCATCCAAGCTTTTCGCAGATTAGCACGTCCTTCTTCGCCTCTGATTGCCAAGGC
>NZ_VCIW01000072.1 GCF_005765165.1 Paenibacillus antri
CTTTCTACGCAGGTGCGAAAGTTGGTCAATCATCATTTCACCACGGTGTTAACCAATTAAAATCTGGTCACGATGATCGTTATAATGATAAAACACGTAAGTATGGTATCAACCGTAACTCTGTAACTTACGGTGTATTCGGCGGTTACCAAATCTTAAACCAAAATAACTTCGGTTTAGCAGCTGAATTAGGCTATGACTACTACGGTCGCGTACGTGGTAACGTAGATGAATTCCGTACAGTTAAACACTCTGCTCACGGTTTAAACTTAGCGTTAAAACCAAGCTACGAAGTATTACCTGACTTAGACGTTTACGGTAAAGTAGGTATTGCGGTTGTTCGTAATGACTATAAAAAATATGGTGCGGAAAACACTAACGAATCAACAACAAAATTCCACAAATTAAAAGCATCAACTATTTTAGGTGCAGGTGTTGAGTACGCAATTCTTCCTGAATTAGCGGCACGTGTTGAATACCAATACTTAAACAAAGCGGGTAACTTAAATAAAGCATTAGTTCGTTCAGGCACACAAGATGTGGACTTCCAATATGCTCCTGATATCCACTCTGTAACAGCAGGTTTATCATACCGTTTCGGTCAAGGCGC
>NZ_VCIW01000073.1 GCF_005765165.1 Paenibacillus antri
TGGAGTGCTACGATAAAAATGCAGTCGAAAAACACCCTCGTATGAAATAAAATGAAAGCTGA
The DNA here is from genome assembly GCF_005765165.1 of Paenibacillus antri. Taxonomy (NCBI): domain Bacteria; kingdom Bacillati; phylum Bacillota; class Bacilli; order Caryophanales; family Paenibacillaceae; genus Paenibacillus; species Paenibacillus antri. Next base: position 63 of record NZ_VCIW01000073.1, read on the forward strand.
CGAGGGGACGAGAGACAATGAATCGGTACGACAAAGCATTCAAAGAAGAAGCAGTTAGATTGAGCGATGAGATCGGAATAAAGAACGCCTCCGAGCAGTTAGGGGTAACCTACTATACCTTGCAGGGGTGGAGAAAGCAAAGAACCTTGCACGGCGACGGGGCGCATATCGGGAGCGGACGCGCTTATGCATCTACCGATAAAACTGCGCGTGAAATCGAATTAGAAAAAGAAATAGGCGAGTTGCGCCGGGCGAATGAAATTCTCAAGGACGCACTCGGTTTTTTCGCAAAAGACCGGAAGCGGTAAAGGCATGCCAGCTCTATACTTACATCCGTGAACGACGGGATCGATGGACCGTCAAAGAGATGTGCGATGTACTTGCTGTCAGCGAATCGGGCTATTACCGTAGCTTGAAGCCTACCTCCAAACAGGAGCGGCAGGAACGCCTTCTGGTCAAAATCAAAGAAATCATCGGTGAACATGAAGACAATTGCAATTACGGCGTCC
>NZ_VCIW01000074.1 GCF_005765165.1 Paenibacillus antri
AGCCACCATTGAAAGAGTGCGTAATAGCTCACTGGTCGAGTGACTCTGCGCCGAAAATGTAACGGGGCTAAACACACCACCGAAGCTATGGCTTGACCGCAAGGTCTTGGGTAGGGGAGCGTTGTGTACCGGGCTGAAGCATGACCGGAAGGACATGTGGACTGTACACAAGTGAGAATGCCGGTATGAGTAACGAAAAGACAAGTGAGAATCTTGTCCGCCGAAAGCCTAAGGGTTCCTGAGGAAGGTTCGTCCGCTCAGGGTTAGTCGGGACCTAAGGCGAGGCCGAAAGGCGTAGTCGAAGGACAACAGGTTGAAATTCCTGTACCGCCGTAAGCCGTTACGAGCGATGGGGTGACGCAGAAGGGGAACGTTGCGGACCGATGGAAGTGTCCGTCCAAGCAGTGAGGCTGACTTACAGGCAAATCCGTAAGTCGTTAAGGCTGGGCTGTGATGGGGAGGGGAACTCAAGTACCCGAAGAACATGTACTCTGGCTGCCGAGAAAAGCCTCTAGCCAGGCGAAGGCGCCCGTACCGCAAACCGACACAGGTAGGCGAGCAGAG
>NZ_VCIW01000075.1 GCF_005765165.1 Paenibacillus antri
CCCGCCTTATAGTTTTTATCGTCTCCCCAACTGCCTAATAGCAATACATCCAGATTATTCGCTTGTCCATAGAGTGAAAGCGAATCGTTAATGCCGCGATTACTGTTATATTCGGAACCGATACGCGCACCGAATGATCTGCCGTCTTTCAATAAATCTTTTGCCGATACCGTTTCCGCACGGATTACACCGTCCGTTATACCGATACCGGCACTGGCGGAACCGGCGCCCTTATCGATTTTAATCGATTTCACCATAGACGGATCCAGTTGGAAACGACCTTGGTGATACCACTGTTGAGTATTTGTCGAAGTATTATCGACAATCATACCGATACGATCTTGTCCTGATCCGCGAATCGAAATGTATTGTGCGGACACGCTACCTCCACCGACGTTAATGTCCGTACGATTAGCCAGTAATTCGCGCAGGTTACTGATATTTCTAGTATGATTCACCGTAGGTTGAGCTTGAACCTTCACCGTATCAAGTGTAGCTTGATTAGCTTCCGCATAGCCGGCGACGGCTAAACTAATTAAGCTTAATTTAAATATTGTTTTTTAG
>NZ_VCIW01000076.1 GCF_005765165.1 Paenibacillus antri
ATCAGAGATGATTTTCTTTAATTCTTCACGTTTAGCGTAGAATTTATCAGCTAATTTAGCACGTTTAACATCACGTACAATCATTGATTGTTTTGCCACGATAACCTACCTTATTTACGGAATGGGAAATTGAAAGCAGCTAATAAAGCTTGGCCTTCTTCATCGCTTTTCGCAGTTGTGGTGATAGTAATATCTAAACCACGTACACGATCTACTTTATCATAGTCGATTTCTGGGAAAATGATTTGTTCACGAACACCCATACTGTAATTACCACGACCGTCGAATGACTTCGCATTTAAACCGCGGAAGTCACGGATACGTGGAACAGCGATAGTAATCAATCTTTCAAAGAATTCCCACATACGTTCGCCACGTAGGGTTACTTTGCATCCGATTGGATATCCCTGACGGATTTTAAAGCCTGCAACAGATTTGCGCGCTTTAGTAATTAAAGGTTTCTGACCGCTAATTGCTGTTAGATCCGCTACTGCGTTATCTAAAAGTTTTTTATCGGTCAATGCTTCACCCACACCCATATTCAG
>NZ_VCIW01000077.1 GCF_005765165.1 Paenibacillus antri
GGCGGAGATATCCGCCCAAGTCGGCGCTCTAAGCGCGTTTTCGCGCTTATGGGCGGAGATATCCGCCCAAGTCGGCGCTCTAAGCGCGCATTCGCGCTTATAGGCGGAGATATCCGCCCAAGTCGGCGCTCTAAGCGCGCATTCGCGCTTATAGGCGGAGATATCCGCCCAAGTCGGCGCTCTAAGCGCGCATTCGCGCTTATAGGCGGAGATATCCGCCCAAGTCGGCACTCTAAGCGCGCATTCGCGCTTATAGGCGGAGATATCCGCCCAAGTCGGCGCTCGAGGCGCGTTTTCGCGCTTATAGGCGGAGATATTCGCCCAAGTCGGCGCTCTAAGCGCGTTTTCGCGCTTACGGCGGAGATATCCGCCCAAGTCGGCGCTCCAAGCGCGCATTCGCGCTTATAGGCGTCCGCCCAAGTCGGCGCTCTAAGCGCGCATTCGCGCTTATAGGCGGAGATATCCGCCCAAGTCGGCGCTCTAAGCGCGCATTCGCGCTTATAGGCGGAGATATCCGCCCAAGTCGGCGCTC
>NZ_VCIW01000078.1 GCF_005765165.1 Paenibacillus antri
CAGCTATCTCCAGGTTCGATTGGCATTTCACCCCTACCCACACCTCATCCCCGCACTTTTCAACGTGCGTGGGTTCGGGCCTCCATTCAGTGTTACCTGAACTTCACCCTGGACATGGGTAGATCACCTGGTTTCGGGTCTACGACCACGTACTCATGCGCCCTATTCAGACTCGCTTTCGCTGCGGCTCCGCATCTTCTGCTTAACCTTGCACGAGATCGTAACTCGCCGGTTCATTCTACAAAAGGCACGCCATCACCCGTTAACGGGCTCTGACTACTTGTAGGCACACGGTTTCAGGATCTCTTTCACTCCCCTTCCGGGGTGCTTTTCACCTTTCCCTCACGGTACTGGTTCACTATCGGTCACTAGGGAGTATTTAGCCTTGGGAGATGGTCCTCCCGGATTCCGACGGAATTTCACGTGTTCCGCCGTACTCAGGATCCACTCAGGAGAGAACGAAGTTTTGACTACAGGGCTGTTACCTCCTATGGCGGGCCTTTCCAGACCTCTTCATCTACCTCG
>NZ_VCIW01000079.1 GCF_005765165.1 Paenibacillus antri
GGCACGGGGCGTTGGATGTACTCGCCCCGCGCGGTCGTCATCACCGCTCAAGCATGGATCACACGCCAGGCATGGCGCGCGATCATCAACTCCTCATTGGTCGGGATCACCCAGGCATTGACCCGACTCGCACGCGCGCTGATTCTTGCCAAGCCACGAACCGCGTTGGCTTCGCGATCCAGCTCGACGCCGAGCCAGCTGGCCTGTTCCAGAATTTTCGCGCGCACAGTGGGCGAGTTTTCGCCGATCCCCGCGGTGAAGACCACCGCGTCGAGCCCGCCCATGGCCCCCGCCAGCGACGCCAATTCACGCGCGGCGCGGTAGCAGAAGTGATCCAGCGCCAGCTTGGCATTGTGATCGTCGGACTCTTCCAGCGCCCGGCAGTCGCTCGAAACACCCGACATACCCAGCAAGCCGGAGCGGTGGTAGATCAACTTCTCGATCGCGCGTGCGTCCATGCCGCGCTGATCCATCAAATAGAGCAACACGCCAGGATCCACGGAGCCACAGCGGGTGCCCAT
>NZ_VCIW01000080.1 GCF_005765165.1 Paenibacillus antri
CCTGATATCCACTCTGTAACAGCAGGTTTATCATACCGTTTCGGTCAAGGCGCTGTAGCACCAGTTGTTGAGCCAGAAGTTGTAACTAAAAACTTCGCATTCAGCTCAGACGTTTTATTTGATTTCGGTAAATCAAGCTTAAAACCAGCAGCAGCAACAGCTTTAGACGCAGCTAACACTGAAATCGCTAACTTAGGTTTAGCAACTCCAGCTATCCAAGTTAACGGTTATACAGACCGTATCGGTAAAGAAGCTTCAAACTTAAAACTTTCACAACGCCGTGCAGAAACTGTAGCTAACTACTTAGTTTCTAAAGGTCAAAACCCTGCAAACGTAACTGCAGTAGGTTACGGTGAAGCAAACCCAGTAACCGGCGCAACATGTGATGCAGTTAAAGGTCGTAAAGCATTAATCGCTTGCTTAGCACCGGATCGTCGTGTTGAAGTTCAAGTTCAAGGTACTAAAGAAGTAACTATGTAATTTAGTTAATTTTCTAAAGTTAAATTAGTAACCCT
>NZ_VCIW01000081.1 GCF_005765165.1 Paenibacillus antri
ATCAGCGGCAACCACGTTTGCCGCCACAACGGCCAGAAAGCCTGCCAACAGCGCTTTTCTCATTTCGACAGCTTCCCGATGATGCACCGTACCTCGTCGATCTCCATGACGAGGCCGGCCATGTTGCCCTGTGTGCGCCGTATCTGAATGTCCGCCATGCGGCAGAAGGTGCGCGCCAAGCGCACCACCTCCGAGTCAAATCCGCCAGCCGGCACGATGCTGGAACCCACCAGCACTTGACCGTTCTTGCACTGCGCGCGGATGAAGTCACCCGCCTCATAAATCTTGCGGGCGTTCTGCGAGGCGCTGCCCAGGTCGCACACGGAATCGTCGGTTTGACCGCCGACCAGCGAGGCCGCGCCAGTCGGCTCCGTTGCGCCAATCAACAGACTGGCCAACACGGCACCCCCTCGCCTGATTGCTGTCTTTCCGCCCATCGCCAGGCCGCCATCTTGCTATAAGAAAGCCATATTGTGGCTTAAACACGGCTGACGTAAAAGCATC
>NZ_VCIW01000082.1 GCF_005765165.1 Paenibacillus antri
TAAAATTTACTGCATTTATTCGGAGGGCCGCATAATATTGGCGGTTTGGCTGTGAAGGAGGGGGAGTATGCTCTACATATTTAGCGGTTTGCCAGGCACTGGAAAGTCAACGTTATCATCGGCTTTGGCTAAAGATTATAAGGCAACATATCTTCGGGTCGATGTCGTGGAACAAGCTATGCGAGTTGCTGGAACGTGGGTAGATGGACCCGCGGGGTACATTGTGTGTTATGCTATGGCATCGCAAAATCTCCAGTTGGGACTAGATGTGATAGCAGATTCGGTTAATCCCATCGGAATAACGCGTCAAGATTGGCGCAATGTTGCGGAATCACTTGAAAAACCGTTTGTTGAAATCGAAGTAATCTGCTCAGACGAACGGGAACACAGGCATCGAATCGAAACACGTGTAGCCGATATCCCCAGCTTTGCATTACCTACATGGGAGCAGGTCAGAAACAGAAAATACGATGTTTGGGACCGTGAACACATCATCATCGA